>CAJQHO010000009.1 GCA_905478185.1 uncultured Flavobacteriales bacterium
GTTTGGAGGAGTATTAGTTTCCAGAACATTTTACGCTAAAGGACAAACAGGACAACAATTATTGTTAGGGGCTTATTCGGCATTGAACAGACAAATTGCAAAAGGAAAAGTTACTATGTACAATCGTCATGAGATGGTTGAATTGGTAAAAGTGAATGGAAAAGCAAGAGGAATTATTGCTAGAAATTTAGAAACTGGAGAATTAGAAAGACATTCGGCACATGCTGTTGTTATTGCTAGTGGAGGGTACGGAAATGTATTTTTCTTATCCACTAACGCAATGGGATCAAATGCAACTGCAGCTTGGAAAATTCATAAAAAAGGAGCGCATTTTGCAAATCCTTGTTACACACAAATCCACCCAACTTGTATTCCAAGAAGTGGTGAGCATCAATCTAAACTGACTTTAATGTCAGAATCATTGAGAAATGATGGTAGAATTTGGGTGCCCAAAAACATGGAGGATGTACTTGCTATTCGTGAAGGAAAATTAAAACCAACTGATTTATCAGAAGATCAAAGAGATTATTATTTAGAGAGAAGATACCCTGCATTTGGGAATTTAGTACCAAGAGATGTGGCATCAAGAGCAGCAAAGGAAAGATGTGATGCTGGTTTTGGAGTAAATGAAACCGGAGAAGCAGTATATTTAGATTTTGCATCTGCTATACAAAGATACGGTAAACAAGAAGCAGCAATTGCTAGAATGGGAAATCCTACTGATGAAGAAATTTTAAAATTAGGAGAGGCGGTCATCGAATCAAAATACGGTAACCTTTTCCAAATGTATGAAAAAATTGTAGCACAAGATCCGTACAAAACCCCAATGATGATTTACCCTGCAGTACACTATACTATGGGAGGTGTTTGGGTGGATTATAACTTGATGACTTCTGTTGAAGGATGTTACTGTATTGGAGAGGCAAATTTCTCTGATCATGGTGCGAATAGACTAGGAGCGTCTGCATTGATGCAAGGTTTGGCGGACGGTTATTTCGTATTGCCTTACACTATTGGGGATTATTTATCAAACGATATTAGAACGGGAAACATTTCAACTGACTCAGCAGAATTTGTTGAAGCTGAAAAAGAAGTTTCAGATAGGATTGAGAAATTGATGGATATAAAAGGAACAAAATCGGTTGACCATTTCCATAAATTGTTAGGAAATGCAATGTGGGAATATGTTGGTATGGCAAGGAATGAAGAAGGCTTGAAAAAAGCAATGACAGATATTAAACAAATTCGTACTGATTTCTGGAATGACGTAAGAATTCCTGGAGATAAAAACTCGTTAAACCCTGAATTAGAAAAAGCGGGTAGAGTAGCAGATTTCTTAGAATTAGGAGAACTTTTCGCTAAAGATGCATTACATAGAAACGAAAGTTGTGGAGGTCATTTTAGAGAGGAATCAGTAGAGTTAGATGGGGAGCAAAAAGGAGAAGCAAAAAGAAATGATACAGATTATGCTTATGTTGCTGCTTGGGAATACAAGGGAGAGCCGGCTGATGCAGTGATGCATAAGGAAGAATTGGAATTTAAGGATATTGAATTGAAACAAAGATCATATAAATAAAGATATGGATTTAACATTAAAAGTCTGGAGACAGAAAAACAGAGAAGATAAAGGAGGTTTAGCAACCTATAAAGTTGCTGGAATTTCAGAACATGCTTCTTTCTTAGAAATGCTTGATGTGATGAATGAGCAATTAATAATGGAAGGAACAGAACCTGTCGCTTTTGATCATGATTGCCGTGAAGGAATTTGTGGTACTTGCTCACTTTATATTAATGGAGAGGCGCATGGTCCTGACAGAAAAGTAACTACTTGTCAATTACATATGCGTATGTTTAAAGATGGAGAAACTATATATATTGAGCCTTGGCGTTCGGCAGCAATGCCCGTAATTAAGGATTTAATTGTGGATAGAAGTTCGTTTGAAAGAATTCAACAGTCTGGTGGTTTTGTTTCTGTAAATACTTCAGGAAACACTCAAGATGCAAATGCATTGCCAATCCCAAAAATGAATGCAGATAAAGCGTTTGATGCTGCCGCTTGTATTGGATGTGGAGCTTGTGTAGCTACTTGCAAAAACTCTTCTGCTATGTTGTTTGTAGCAGCTAAAGTCTCTCAGTTTGCTTACTTACCACAAGGGCAAGTAGAAGCAAAACAAAGAGTACTTAATATGGTTGAGCAAATGGATAAAGAAGGCTTTGGAAATTGCACTAATACAGGTGCTTGTGAGGTAGAATGTCCGAAAAGTATTTCTATTGAATACATTGCAAAAATGAACAGAGAGTTTTTATCTGCTTCTTGTTCGTCAGAGAGTTAAAAGAAACCTAATATTATATAAAAAAGCAAGTTCATTTGAACTTGTTTTTTTATGTTTTTACTTTCTATAGTTTGCTTTCTTCTTTTTTCTATTTGCAAAGAATTCTTGTTTTTTTCTATTCTTTTCTTTCTCAAATTCTTTCTTTTCTTGAGCATTCATTGGCTTGTCAGTTTGAGGGAAAGGATGGTCTTTAATTGCATCAATTTTTTTACCAATTAGCTTTTCAATATCTCTAATATAAGCATTTTCTTCAGGTCCAGAAATTGAAATTGAAATTCCTTCTTTTCCTGCCCTTCCACATCTGCCTATTCTATGCACATAAGTTTCGGATTCATTAGGTATGTTGTAATTCAATACATGTCTTAACTCATTTATATCAATTCCTCTTGCAGCAATATCAGTTGCAACTAATACTCTCATCCCTCCATCTTTAAATGATTTTAAAGCGTTCTGCCTTTGGTTTTGAGATTTATCTCCATGTATTGCAGTAGCTTCAATATTCTTCTTTTTAAGATTTTTCACAATCTTATTCGCTCCATGTTTGGTTCTTGAAAAAACCAGAATTTGTTTTATTTCTTTATCCTTTAAAATATGAAATAGTAATTCTTTCTTACTTGTTTGATTTGTGAAATAAACATATTGTTGTATTGTTTCTGCTGTTGATGAAACTGGAGCAACTGATACATTTTTAGGGTTTTTCAAGATTGTTTTTGATAGCTCTAAAATATTTTTTGGCATAGTAGCTGAAAAGAAAAGAGATTGTCTTTTCTGAGGAAGCATTTTTATAATCTTTTTGATATCATGAATAAAACCCATATCCAACATTCTATCAGCTTCATCTAATACAAAATATTTCACATCTCTTAGCGTGATGTACCCTTGTCCGATAAGATCAAGCAATCTACCTGGAGTTGCAATTAAAACATCTACTCCCGCATCAAGTCTTTTTACTTGTTTCATTTGTTTTACCCCTCCATAAATAACCGTATTTTTAATAGAGTTATATTTTGAGTAATTAGTAAAATTTTCAGCAATTTGAATAGCAAGTTCTCTAGTAGGGGTAACAATAAGCGCCTTTACTTTTCTTTTTCCTTGGTTTTGAGATTCGTTTTCTAAATGATGTAAAATGGGTAATGAAAAAGCAGCAGTTTTACCTGTTCCTGTTTGAGCAGTACTTAGCACATCATTTCTATCTAAAATAAGCGGAATGGTCTTAGCCTGAATTGATGTCGGAGTTTCGTAATTTTGATCTTTCACTGCTTTTTGCAATGAGTTATGTAGTTTTAAATCTTCAAATGTCATATAGTAATATTGTTTTGCAAGTGTAAGTATATTACAAATGATAGCCTATTCATCTGTAGTTTATTGCAAATTATTATGTTTGCTGTATGAAAGAATCACTTTCGATATCCTTAATACAAGCTAATCTTCATTGGGAAGATGTAGATGCAAATTTATATCATTTTGACAAACTGATTTCTGTTATTAAAGAAATTGATTTAATTTTACTTCCTGAGATGTTCAACACCTCTTTCTGCCCAAAATCTAATCATTTGTCTGAATCAATGAATGGGAAATCTGTTAGTTGGATGAAGGAAATATCAAAGAAAAAAAAATGTGTTATTGCTGGCTCATTAATGATAAATGAGGAGGGTAAAGTTTATAATCGCCTAGTTTGGATTAGTAAGGATGGGCAGATTTCTACTTATGATAAAAGACATTTATTTTCATTAATAGAGGAGGAAAGACATATTTCAAAAGGAGATAAGCGTTTAATTGTAGAGCTAGAAGGTTGGAAAATTTGCCCTCTTATTTGTTATGATTTGCGTTTTCCAGTTTTTAGCAGAAATAATGGAGATTATGATTTATTAATCTATTTGGCAAATTGGCCAATAAAAAGAATTGATGCTTGGGATACGCTATTAAAAGCTCGGTCAATAGAAAATCAGTGTTTTACTATTGGAGTGAACAGAGTAGGTGAGGATGGAAATGGAATACCATTTAATGGATATACAAAAGTTTTTGATGCTTTTGGGAAGGAACTGCTTTCAGCTAAAGAAAATATGGAAGAAGTTCTGCAAATTGAAATTAGTTTGGATGATTTAAAATTGAAAAGAAGGCAAATGAATTTCCTGCAAGATAGAGATAATTTTACTCTACAATAAGCCACTCTAATTCCAAATCCCAATTGGAACGAATAGTTATTTCTGATGGGTAATTTTGCGCTTTCTCTGCCTGTACTTTGTTTATCCAACTTCCAGTTGTCCACTTCCTATCTTCATTTAAATCACTAATATATTTCAGTTGATATTTCCCTGCAATAAGGTCATCTAAAATATATGGTGGATTAGTAAATGAGAGTTCTTTAACTACTTTTTTATTTTGCAAAAGTTGGAAAATACAAGGTGTAGTTGTGCTACTTATAATTTCAAGTTTTCCATAAGAAATTTCTTCTTTTGTAAGATTGTCAATTAATAAACTATCAGAAGAAAGGCTATCAGTTTTTATTCCAGTTGTATCAGAATTTGCACTATCAATTTCTATTATGGGATTGAATGAAAATAGGCAAAAAAAACTATCAGTTTCTGCATTTATGCAACTATCTAAATATGCAATACTTTCATCTTCATTATAGATAAAATCAAATTCAGTAAGCGCTACAACTTTGTAGTTTTTAGCGTTTAAATTAGGGAAATGAAAGTTACCTTCTTTATCAGTTTTTGCAATGTAATTAGGATTTTCTTTAAAGATAACAGAGTCATTTTTATTTTCTTCAAAAAGCATAATCCAAGCATTTTCTATTTGCTCTAAAGTATAAGCATCTAGCAATTTCCCACTTAAAGTTAGCGTGTCCAAAACATCAGAAGTTGAGAAAGTATAGTTAAGCGTGTCAAGTATGTTTCCTTCATTTAAATCTTTAATACAAGAGTTTAACGCCAGATTGTAGGTTGCGTTTTCTGCAAGTGTATCTTCAATAGTTAAGAATAGCTCAGTTCCTTTTATTTTCATTTGAATTCGTTTATTAATTGGGGGTGAAATGTAAAAATTTTCTTCCCAATTATTTAGTACAATAAACTCGTCAAAGTCAAATGAAACAATTTTTTTATGAATATGCTGCAAATTCTCTGTACTGTTTATTTTTTGCAATTTAGGTGCATTAATATCTTTTTCGCCACCAGTAGGCGCAACTATATTAGCACAGGAAGTAAGACACAAAACAATAAATATTTGAAGCAATTTTTTCATTAAGGCAAATAAACAAATAAATTTCCACAACTTCTCACTAGTCACTTTTAACTCCTATCTTTATTTTATGCTACAGCAATAGTTGCGATACTTACTTTCACTCCTTCAACTTCTTGTAGTTTTTGTGCGCAAGCCTCCAATGTTGAGCCAGTTGTTATTACATCATCAACAAGTAAAATATGCTTTCCCTTTAGTTTTTTGTTACTCCTTAAATCAAAAGAGTTCATCATGTTTTCCCATCTGCTAAATCGTTTTTTCCTTGTTTGAGAATCGGTATTTTCTATTCTTATTAATGACTTTTTATTCACTTTAATGTCAAGAATTTCTTTTATTCCTTTAGCAATAAAATCAGACTGATTGTAACCTCTTAGTTTTTGTTTTTTAGGATGAAGGGGAACAGGTATTACAATGTCAATATTGTTAAAGCATTCAGATTCATTTATTGCATAAGCCAATTGTTTCCCAAGGAAAATGCCAACATTTTTTCCTTCTTCATATTTCAATTGGTGTATCAATTTCTGAGCATTTCCATCTTTATTAAAATCAAAAAGTGCAGCCGCATTTTCTAGTTTTATTCTACCCCAAAACCTTTCACTTACATCATTTTTACTATTTATAAAACAATCAGTTTTTGGCGTTTGATGCAAGCAAGATATACAAATACATTCTTCATGCTTAAGCAAGTTACTTGCACAAATAATACATAATGATGGATAAAATAACGCTAGAAAATCTTTTGCAAACACCTTGCAATGTACAGAATATTAAGCCAATTAAAAACCCACCAATTGGTGGGTTTTTAATTTAAATATTTAGAACTTTTTATCCGCATTTGCTGTAACCACAGCTAACGCATTTCAAACAACCTTCTTCATAAACCAACCCTTCATCTCCACATTCTCCACAAGTATGATCGCTTACAGTTGTTCCGTTAGCAATAAATGTTTTTAATGCTCTTACAACTCCACTTTTCCAAGTGTTGATGTTCTCATCATAAAGGTTCATTTTGCCAATTAAATCAACAACATAGTGCAATGGCATTCCATGTCTTAAAACTCCTGAAATTAATTTTGCATAGTTCCAGAATTCTTTATCAAAAGAACGAGATAAACCTCCCATAGTTACTTTGTACCCTTCTTTATCTTCATATTGGAAGTCATATTGAGATGATCCATCTTCTCTTTTATTTTTGATAATCCAACCGTATTCCACAACCGCAGGCATATTAAATACATCCTCTGTTTTTCCTGTAAAAATTTCGTAAGGTCTTCCGTTTAATAACCCAACAACTGCAATCCATTTTTCTTTATTATTTTGGAACCGCACTACTTTTGCATCTAATCTTTTCGGCCTTGATGGCGCTTTAGTCTCTCTAAATTCAGAGTTTTCTAAAACAGCATCTTTCTTTTCATCAGCAGAAACCAATACACCAGCTCTTGATCCATCTCTATAAACTGTAATTCCTTTTGTTCCTTGCTTCCAAGATTCTAAGTAAATATTACTTACCTCATCAAGAGAAACATCATTAGGTAAATTGATTGTTGAGCTGATTGAATGTGTAACGTATTTCTGAACTGCTGCTTGCATTTCAACTCTTTTATTCCAATTAATTTCTGGAGCAGTACTTCCTGCATAAGGGCTTTTTGAAATGTCAGTTTCACCTGTTACTTCCATCCATGTTTTTAAGTTATGGTGGTAAACATTAAATTCTTGCCACTTATCTCCTGAGTCATCAATAAAGTCAACTTTTGCATCTCTATCTTGCTCATTTAATTTTCTTCTTCTTTTGTAGTGCGTCATAAATACTGGCTCAATTCCTGAAGAAGTTTGAGCTAGCATACTTAATGTTCCTGTTGGAGCAACAGTACTAATTGATATATTTCTTCTTCCAAACTTCATCATTCTCTCATAAACATCAGGAAGCTCTTTTTCTAGCATTTGAACAAATTCTGATGTTTTTTCAATTTTAGAATCAAATCCAACAAAACTCCCTCTTGAAAGCGACATATCTATTGAACTATCAAATTCAGCTCTACATTTTTCTTTCATCATTGATTCAACCATTGCTATAGCCTCATCAGAATCAATTGCCATCCCAAGTGCTGCAACCATATCTGCTAGGGCAGTAAATCCAAGCCCTGTTCTTCTTCCTTCTTTCCCGGTTTTTAATAACAGCTCCCAAGTTTCCTTCTCTACCATTTTGATATTCTCGGGCTCATCATCAGCATCAACTTTATTTAAGATTCTTCCAATTGCTTCAGTCTCTAAGTCAACTAAATCATCCATTAATCTTTGCCCCTCATATGTAGCTTTGTAGAAATCTTCCATTCTGAATGAAGCATCTTTTGTAAATGGGTTATCAACAAAATTGTAAAGGTTTAAAGCAATTAATCTACAACTATCTCCTCCTTGCATTGCAATTTCAGAACAAGGGTTAGTTGATGTATTTTTATATCCAGGATAAACAGAAGAAGTTGAATACCAATGTTGACGATCCCAGAAAATTAAGCCTGGTTCGGCAGTATTATGTGCACATTGAATAATAGTATTCCAAAGTTCTTTTGCATTTACAGTTTTTGTAAATTTAGGATTGTCAGATTCAATTGGCCACTTATGAGTGTATTCAGCATTTGCCTCAACAGCATGCATAAATTCATCAGAAAGTCTGATAGAAATATTCGCACCTGTAACTTTTTGTAAATCTTGTTTTATAGTAATAAAATCCTCAACATCAGGATGTGCAATATCCATAGAAAGCATAAGAGCTCCTCTTCTTCCGTTTTGAGCAACTTCTCTTGTAGTATTCGAGAATCTATTCATAAATGAAACAGCTCCAGAAGTACTTCCTGCTGCATTAGAAACACTTGACCCTGCTGGTCTTAAATTTGAAATATCAACTCCAACTCCACATCTCCTTTTAAATAATTGTGCTAATTGTTGGTCAGTGTAAAATACACCACCATAAGAATCATGTAATTCAGGAACAACAATACAATTAGATAAAGAAGCTAATTTATAATGATTACCAAGTGAGCTCATTACACTACCTTGCGGAATAATGTAGCCAAACTCTTTAAACAAGCTGTAAACTTTTGCTTCTGTTAAATCTTCTCTTTCTTGCCCGTATTTTGATAAGAATTTTGCACTTCCGTTTAGATTGTATTTTAATTTATAATCTGCTTCAATTCTCCCAAATTCATTTGCCATTCTTTTGTGCATATCATCAGGATTCTTTTCTACAAATTCTCCATCATAATCTTTCATAGCATACTTATTCATCCAAGTAGTCCCCGCTAATTCATCACCATTAAAATAGGCAACTGCAGACTCTAATACTTCTTCATAAGTATATGTTTTTTGTTTTTTAGCTTTTGTCAAAACTTCTTTTTGTTTTTTTAATATTGTTGTCATTTGGCTTCCTCTTTTAAGCAGTTAATTATCCTTATTTTTTTTCTGATTACAAGTTTAGAAATAAAGTGAACTGTACAACCACATTGAACTTGTGGTTCTCAACAGATTTTTCAACAAAAAGTTAATAAGTAACTTAAGTGATTGAGAACTAATTAAATGAATTTAATATCAAAATTTCACTGAAATAGTTCTTAAGATGTAGCTTATTTTTTTGAAGAATAAAAAAAGAAACTTTTACCATTTACGCAACCACCTCATTTAGAATACTTTCAAATAATAGTCTTCCATCTTGGTTGTTTAATTCTCCATCAGCAGCTCTTTCAGGGTGAGGCATCATTCCAAAAACATTTCTGTCTTTATTGCAAACCCCTGCAATATTCATTAATGATCCATTAGGGTTTGCTTCCTCAGTAATATTTCCGTCTATATCAGAATATTTGAATAAAATTTGATCATTTTCCACTAGTAATTTTAAAGTTTCTTCATCAGCAAAATACCTTCCTTCACCATGTGCAATAGGAATTTTAATTGCTTTTTTAGCATACTGATTGGTAACTAAAGTATTATTAGTTGAAGCCTTTAAATAAGTGTTTTTACAGATAAATTTGTGAGAAGTATTGTGTAATAAAGCTCCAGGCAATAATCCACTTTCAGTAAGAATTTGAAATCCATTGCAAATACCCATTACATAACCTCCAGAATTAGCAAAGCCAATCACCTCCTTCATAATTGGTGAAAATTTAGCAATTGCTCCTGACCTTAAATAATCACCATAAGAAAACCCTCCAGGTAAAATGATAAAATCAACCTCCTGCAAATCAGTATCTTTATGCCAAATTTCAACAACTTCTTGCCCCATTATTTTTTCAATAACATAAACCATGTCTTTGTCACAATTAGAGCCAGGAAAAACAACTACACCAAATTTCATATTCTTATTTTTTTAATGTTGCAAATTTACACATTATAAGCAATCAAGTACTTATAATAGAAAGAAGAAATCACTAACATTAAAAATAAAATGTTAGCAATTTTTCTACTCTTAGAATACACAAAGTAATTCCCAATAATTACAGCTAAAGGAGTAAGAGTAAAGTAAAAATAATCATCACCAGAATACAGTGCAATAATAATGCTAATTACAAAATACCAAAAAATTGATAAGAATGATTTTCTTGATTTAATACTCTTTTTATAAAGCCATCTGAAAAGCTCAATAATTGAAATAAAACCAATTGTAGATAACACACCTAGCCAAATATTTAACGGACTAGGATTCCAAATTAATTCTGGAGTTTTAATAAGTTCAAATTGAGTAAATTTAGGAATAACAAATACTGAGTCGCTTAAAAATGTATATACAAAATAGAAAATATAAGGTATTATCAGACCTAGTAAGATCACGAAAATTGTACGCCAATTATTGTTAGTGTAATTAATGCCGCTTACTAAAAATAAAAGTGAAAAATAAATAGTATTGGGGAATGAAACTGAAACAATGGAAAGTAATAATGCAGCATTAAAAAATTCTGAAAAAGGATAATCTTTTTGGTAACTTTCTAATATAAAGTTAAGGAAGAAAAGTAAAATAAAAGAGGACCCCCATTCATTTACACTATTGAAAAAACTACTTCCAATTAGAATAAAAACAAAGCCAATTACTAAATTATCTTTTTTGATAATGTTCTTTTCGTAAATCAAATTGTTTAATCCTAACCCTTGAAAAAACGGAAGAGTTAAACCCAAAAAAAACACTAAATAAGAAGAAGTATTACCATTTATAAAAATGGTATTAAAATCATAATTTATCAGGGGAATGCTGATGAAAATAACACAAAAAATCACAAAAAATAATATTATTGTGGGTTTCGGATTTATAAGATGTTTTAAAAACATTGTACTTGATAAAAATTATTTAAATTTGCAGCTGTAAATTAAAACAAAAATTATGAATAAGATTTGGTATGCAATTGGAGATTCTTTTGATTACTTATTTGCTATGGCTGATGGGATTGGAAATACAATAAACTATATCTATATTGGAGTTATATTTGCTTTTCTTGTAGTATGGGTTAGCAAAATGCTAAAGCATAGACAAGATAATGAAGAGCACGCTCCTTTATAAATCGAACCCTATATCTTTACGATAATATTTTCCTTTAAAGGAAATTTTCTCAGCACTTGCAAATGATTTTGTAAGTGCCTCTTCTATATTTTCTCCAAAAGAAGTTAAAGCAATTACTCTTCCTCCGCTAGTTCTTAATTGTTCGTTTTCATTTTTTGTTCCTGCATGAAATACGATACTTTCTTTAATATCTTCTGTGCCACTTATTGCTTTCCCTTTTTCATAAGTTTCAGGATAACCTCCTGAAACTAACATTACTGTTGTAGCGGCTTGTTCGTTAATATTTAAATCTTTTTCACTAAAAGTTCCATCATCAATTCCTTTTAATAGATTTAAAAGATCTGATTTAATTCTAGGTATCACAACTTCAGTTTCAGGGTCTCCCATTCTTACATTATATTCAATGACTTTCGGCTGACCTTTCACATTTATAAGTCCAATAAAAATAAATCCTTTATAAGTAATTCCATCTTTTTTTAGTCCTTCAACAGTTGGTTTTACTATTTCCCTCTCCACTTTTTCAATGTAAAATCTATCAGCAAATGGAACTGGTGAAATTGCTCCCATTCCTCCAGTATTTAGCCCTGTATCTCCCTCCCCAATTCTTTTATAATCTTTTGCTGACGGAAGAATTTTGTAAGAATCTCCATCAGTTAAAACAAATACTGAAAGTTCTATTCCACTTAAAAACTCTTCAATTACTACTGTTGAAGATGCATTTCCGAATTTTGCATCATCAACCATAGCTTTTAGTTCGTCTTTTGCTCCTTGTAAATTATCTAAGATTAAAACTCCTTTACCAGCTGCTAATCCATCTGCTTTTAATACATAAGGAGCATCTAAGCTTTCTAAAAAAGCGTAACCTTCTTCTAAATTGTCTTTTGTAAAAGCTTTATATTTTGCAGTTGGAATTTCATGGCGAATCATAAATTCTTTTGCAAATTCTTTGCTACCCTCAAGTCTTGCCCCTTCTTTTGATGGGCCAATTAATGATATGTTTTGTAATTCTTCATCCTCTTGGAAAAAGTCATAAATACCATTTACTAATGGGTCTTCTGGTCCTACAACTACCATTTCTATTCCCTCCGAAAGAACAAATTTTTTGATGCTTTCAAAATCATTTACACCAATTTCAATATTACTCCCGACCTCTGCTGTTCCTGGATTTCCTGGCGCAATAAATAAATTATTGCAACTACTGCTTTTTGCAATTTTCCATGCAAAAGCATGTTCCCTTCCTCCACTTCCTAATATCAGTACATTCATATTTTTAACTATCCATTGTGTTTAAGATATCCTCAGTCAATTCCATATTATGAAATACTTGTTGGACATCATCATTTTCCTCAAGTAAATCTAAAAGTTTTAATACTTTTTCTGCCTGTTCAGCAGTAATTGTTTTAAAATTATTTGGGATTCTTTGTAATTCAGAATTCTTAATTTCAATCCCAAGTTCTTCTAATTTTACTTGCATATTATTAAAATCAGGGAAATCACAATATATTGTAACAGCCTCTTCATCTACTTCCAATTCTTCTAATCCACCATCAATTAGTTCCATTTCTAACTCTTCAAAATCTATAGTGATATTCTCAGGATCAATAGTAAAAACTCCTTTCCTGTCAAAGATAAACTCTAAGGAGCCATTTGTCCCCATTGCGCCATCACATTTGCTGAAATACGAACGAACATCAGCAACAGTACGATTGTTATTGTTAGATGCACAATCTACAAAAACTGCAATCCCATGAATTGCATAACCTTCCAAACTCATTTCTTCATAGTTTGCAGTATCCTTATCGCTTGCTTTTTTGATGGCACGCAAAACATTATCCTTAGGCATATTTGCCGCTTTTGCATTTTGCATTACTTGCCTTAATCTAGAATTTGTATCTGGATCAGGGCCACCTTCTTTTACTGACATTACAATATCTTTTCCAATTCTTGTAAAAGTTTTAGCCATTTTCGACCACCTTTTCATCTTTCTAGCCTTTCTGAATTCAAATGCTCTCCCCATATTTTATTTTTTAATCATCTAGTTTTAATACAGCCATAAATGCATTTTGTGGAATTTCAACATTACCAACCTGCCTCATTCTTTTCTTTCCTTTTTTCTGTTTTTCTAATAGTTTTCTTTTTCTTGAAATATCCCCTCCATAACATTTTGCAGTTACATCTTTCCTCAATGCTTTTACAGTTTCTCTAGATATAATCTTAGCTCCAATCGCTGATTGTATAGCAATATCAAACTGCTGCCTTGGAATTAATTCTTTTAATTTAGAGCATAATTTTTTCCCTAAAGCATAAGAATTTGTTTTGTGTACTAATGCTGACAATGCATCAACAGGATCTCCATTTAACAAAATATCAAGTTTAGCTAAAACTGATGTTCTGTACCCAATAGGATAATAATCAAAAGACGCATAGCCTTTAGAGACAGATTTTAGTTTATCATAGAAATCAAATACAATTTCACCAAGTGGCATTTCAAAAGTAAGTTCAACTCTATCAGTAGTTAAATAAACTTGATTGGTTAACTCTCCTCTTTTAGCAATACACAGTGTCATCACGGGACCGATAAAATCAGCTTTTGTAATGATTTGCGCACGGATATATGGCTCTTCTACACTTTCCAAAATACTTGGATCTGGGTAATCCGTAGGGTTATGAATCTCTAATTTTTTACCTGCTCTTGTGTATGCAAAATAAGATACGTTTGGAACTGTTGTAATTACAGTCATGTTAAACTCTCGTTCTAATCTTTCCTGCACGATTTCCATGTGTAACATTCCTAAAAACCCACATCTAAACCCAAAACCAAGTGCTGCAGATGATTCTGGAGCATATGTTAAAGAGGCATCATTTAATTGCAGTTTTTCCATGGAGTTTCTAAGCTCTTCAAAATCTTCCGTATCAACCGGATAAATTCCTGCAAAAACCATTGGTTTTACTTCCTCAAACCCTTTTACTGCATCAGTTGCTGGATTTTCAGCTGTAGTAATAGTATCACCTACTTTTACTTCTCTTGCGTCTTTTATTCCTGATATGATGTAACCAACCTCACCAGCTTTTAATGATTTTTTTGGAAATTGTTTGAAGCGTAAAGCACCAATTTCATCAGCATGGTATTTCATATCTGTAGCCATGAACTTTACCTCTTGACCCTTTTTTATTTCCCCATTTAGAATTTTAAAATATGCTTCTATACCTCTAAATGTATTGTAAACTGAGTCAAATATCATAGCTTGCAAAGGAGCGTCAACATCACCTTCTGGATGAGGGACCCGCTCTACAATTGCAGTTAAAATATTTTCAATTCCAATACCTGTTTTTGCACTTGCAGGAATAATATCTTCATCTGCACAGTCAATTAAATCAATAATTTGATCTTTTACCACTTCAGGCTCCGCAGAAGGTAAGTCAATTTTATTGAGTACAGGAATTATTTCTAAATCATGTTCCAAAGCCAAATATAAATTTGAAATTGTTTGTGCCTGAATCCCTTGTGCAGCATCAACAATTAAAAGCGCACCTTCACAAGCGGCAATTGATCTTGATACTTCATAAGAGAAATCAACATGCCCAGGAGTGTCAATTAAATTAAGGATATACTCTTCACCTTTATGCGTATATTCCATCTGTATCGCATGACTTTTAATGGTGATTCCTCTTTCTTTTTCAAGGTCCATATTATCTAAAAGTTGAGACTCAGCTTCTCTCTCAGTAACTGCCCCTGTGAATTCTAATAATCTATCAGCCAAAGTTGATTTACCATGGTCAATATGTGCAATAATGCAAAAATTTCTAATTTTTTTCATGAGGTGCGAAAATACATTTTTTCACCTAAATAGACACTTGTATTTTAGAGCAGATATTTTAGTATATTTGTCATCCGAAAAGTAAAAGAAAATGAGCAAAGTAAAAATAAACAAAACCAGACATATTCTAAAGGCTATTACTTGGAATTTGCTAGCTATGACCACTACATTTGTTGTGTTGTCATACTTACCACCTTATTTTGGTTTTGAACCTCTTGATAAGAGTCAAGTTGGTTGGTTAGTGATATTAGACAGAGTTGCAAAACTTATCTTTTATTACTTTCATGAAAGAACTTGGTTTGCATCTAATTGGGGGATTATTAAACCGCCAAAAGATTAAATTATCTCATCATCTTTCTTTAAGATGTAGTTGATTTTAATTTTATTTTCTTCACGAAATTTTTCTTCCATTTCTTCATCAATTTCCCATTGGTATTTCTTGCGTTCTGGCCCTTCATTTTTGTAGAATAGCGCAACAATAATACCTGCAACAAAACCTGCTAAATGCCCTTCCCATGATACAGCTTCTTTTGTTGGGAGTATCCCCCAAATCATTGAGCCATATAAAAAGATAATCACGAATGATACTGCAGATAATCTTGGATTTTTACGAATGATTCCACTTACTAAAATAAAGGATGCAAGCGCATAAATTATTCCACTTGCACCAATATGGAATGATGGCCTTCCAATTATCCAAAGCCAAAACCCTGAAATGAAAAATAGCCATAAAAATATTCTTGTTGCAATCTTTCTATAGAATGAAAAAAGCATTCCTCCTAATATAAGTACAGGATAACTATTGTTTAACAAGTGAGTAAAATCTTTGTGGATAAATGGTGAAAAAAGAATCCCCTTAAGTCCGCTAAGAGTTTGAGGAGAAACGCCAAATTTTACAAATGAAAAGTTAAAATTTACCTCAATGATTTTAACCAACCACATTGTAAGTAAAAATAAAAATGGCACAAATAAACTACTATAAAGTTCCTTTTTATCTGATTTATTCATCTGAAAATTTTGAAGAGTAAAAGTAAACAATTAATGCTTATAAATTGTATTTTTACAACAGATGAAAGAAGAAAAAAAATTATTTTTATTAGATGCTTTTGCTCTTATTTACAGAGCCTATTTTGCTTTTGTAAAAAATCCTAGAATTAACTCCAAAGGTTTAGATACCTCAGCAGTTTTCGGTTTTGTAAATACTTTAAATGAAGTGATACGAAAGGAAAAACCAACTCATATTGCAGTTGTTTTTGATAGGTCAACCCCTACTCTTAGGCACATAGAATATCCAGAATATAAAGCTCATAGAGAAGCAATGCCTGATGGATTGCGTGATGCTTTGCCCTACATTGACAAGTTGTTGGAGGCATTTAATATTCCTAAACTGTATAAAGATGGTTTTGAGGCTGATGATGTGATTGGAACTTTGGCAAAAAAAGCTGAAAAGGAAGGATTTCAAACTTATATGATGACTTCCGATAAGGACTTTGCTCAACTAGTATCTAAAAATATATTTATGTATAGGCCAGGGAATAAATGGCAACCCACTGCAATTTGGGGTATCCCTGAGGTGCTTGAAAAATTTGATATTCAACGAGTTGATCAGGTAATTGACTACTTAGGGATGATGGGAGACGCATCTGATAATATCCCTGGAATACCTGGGGTTGGGAAAAAGACAGCACAAAAGTTTATTAGAGAGTACGGTTCAATGGAAGGTCTTTTTGAGAATACTGCTGACTTAAAAGGGAAGATGAAAGAGAAAGTTGAATCAGCAAAAGAAATTGGATTGCTTTGTAAAAAGTTAGCCACCATAATTACAGATGTCCCAATTGAATTAGATGAAAAATCCTTGATTATTTCTACTAGAAATGAAGAAAAGATAAGAGAACTTTTTGATGAGTTAGAATTTAAAACGCTTTTACAAAGGGTGCTTGCCTCCAATTCTTCTACTTCATTTCCTAAGAAAGAAATTATTATTGAAAAGAAAGAAATAGCTCCAACATCTCAATTTGATTTATTTGCAGAACCAGTTGAGCAGCAGAAAAAAGAAACTCCAAAAAGTAACTTTAAATTAGCTACTAAGGATACTTTCAAGAATATTGTTGCAGATATTGAAAATAATAAAAAGTTTTCTTTCAGTATTATTATAGATACAAATGATTCTTTAACTACAAAGTTAGTAGGAGTTTCGTGCAGTTATAATGATGATAATGGGTACTATATTCCGTTTTTAGAGCAAAATATTAAGCCCCTAAAATCAATTTTTGAAAATGAGGAAATCATTAAAATCGGGTATGATTTAAAATTTGCAATTAAGGTTTTAAATAATCATAATATAAATTTAAAGGGGGCGTTTTTTGATGTGCAAATTGCTCATTATTTATTGCATCCTGATACGCGACATTCCTTAGATATTATTGCAGATAATTATTTAAATGTAATAATGGTTGAAGAACAATCTATTACAGGAAAAGGGAAAACAAAAAGCTTACTTTCTGAAATTAATAGCGATAATATATGTGATTTTGCAAGTGAAAAATCATCTGTAATATTTAAGCTTGCTCCTATTTTTGAAAAAGAAATGAAGGAAGTTGAGGTTTTTGATTTGTTTGAAAAAATTGAAATCCCTTTAACTAAAGTTCTTGCTAAAATGGAATTAGAAGGAATAGCTTTAGATGTTGAAATGCTACAGAATTATAGCACACAATTAACATCTGAACTTCAATTGCTTGAGAATAAAATTCATCAGTTGGCTGACAAAGAGTTTAATATCTCTTCTCCAAAACAAATGGGAGAGATTCTTTTTGAAAAATTGGAGCTCAGTAAAAAACCTAAAAAAACAAAATCAGGCCAATACTCTACTTCAGAAGAAATTTTGCTAAAATTAAAAGATACTCACCCAATTATTGACGAAATTCTGACTTTTAGAGGAGTTAAAAAGCTCCTTTCAACTTATGTTGATGCATTGCCAGTATTGGTTAATACTGAAACTAAAAGAATTCATTCTACTTTTAATCAGTCTGTAGCTTCAACTGGAAGATTGTCATCAGTAAATCCAAACATACAAAACATTCCTATTAGAACCAAAAGAGGGATGAAAGTCCGTGAGGCTTTTATTCCTAAAGATGAAAATTACACTTTAATGGCTGCTGATTACTCTCAAATTGAATTGAGGATTATGGCATCATTAAGTAAAGATGAAGGTATGCTTACTGCTTTTAATAATGGTGCTGATATTCATTCTGCTACTGCTGCAAAAGTCTTTAAAGTTGATATTAAGGATGTGGATAGAAACATGCGTTCGCAAGCTAAATCTGTAAATTTTGGAATTATTTATGGCATCTCAGCGTTTGGTCTTTCTCAGAATATTGGTGTTAGCCGTACTGAAGCAAAGGAGATAATTGATAATTATTTTGAGCAATTTCCTAAAGTAAAAAATTATATGGATTGGTCAATAGAGCAGGCTCGTGAGAAAGAATATGTGGAAACTATTATGGGAAGAAGAAGGTACTTAAAAGATATAAATGCTAGAAATGGCATGATAAGAGCTATGGCTGAACGAAATGCTATAAATGCGCCTATTCAAGGTTCAGCCGCTGATATTATAAAAATTGCAATGATTAATATTCAGCAAGAAATGGAGCAAAGAGAGATGAAATCAAAAATGTTGTTACAAGTTCATGATGAACTGGTGTTTGATATGCATAATTCTGAATCATCAGAATTAAAAACCCTTGTAAAAGAGAAGATGGTACAAGCAGTTAGTTTGCAAGTTCCTTTAATTGTTGATATTGGAGAAGGATTAAATTGGTTAGAAGCCCACTAAATCTACTTCTTTTTAAAAAGTAAGTATAAAGCCACTATTGCAATCACCCCAATAAAAGAAGAACCCGCCTCTTGAATGTTGCCAACAGGATCCCATCCTAATAAGCTCTCGCCTAATAATAATTGAACTATCACACCAATACACAGAAAGGACAATGCTATAGATATAGCTCCAATTATTTTTTCTTGTAGTGATTTAAAGAATTCAGTCATAATGATTTTTGAGTTTAATAAAATAGCCCCACTAATGTAGGGCTATTTTTATTAGTTGATCAAAGGTAAATTATTTACCTGAGATTAAGCTCCAAACGATCAAGATTCCGATCAAACCTACAAATCCTTCAGCAGCTAATCCATTAATAACACCTACAATGTTACCAATAACATCTAATCCCATGAAGCCATCTGCTCCAAAAAGGAAAGTTACTGTAATTGCAAGACCTAATACGGTCATAATTAATCCCATTAGTCCTTTAAAGAACCCGTTCATGTACTTAAATACTGCATCCATAATATAAAATAATTTGGTTAATACTGATGCCAAACTTAGAACTTAAATATGTTTCAAACTAAAAATTTGCAATTAAATCTTTCATTTTAATGATTTTTCTAAACACATCTATTTTGAATAAATATCATGTTTTAACTATCTTACAATCAAGTAGTTATGTGTAGTAAATTGATGATCAATAATATAAAAACAACACCTTTATAAACACGAAAATGTTAAGAATTGATTAGGCGTGTAAGTGGTTGATAATCATTGATAAAGGATGGAATATGACTAATATGGATGCTAAAATGACTAATTTATACTAACATCTCTAATTGATAGTATATTTTGCTTAAATTTATTACTATTTTGGATGATATGTAACAACTTTTGGGCTACTATTTTGGTGCTTTCTAGCTCATTTTGGATGTAATAGTCTGTAAATTTGCTTAAAAGTGGGAAGTTTTTGGGATCAGAATTCCTTATTTCTGACTGCATATTGGTATCTACTACCCCTGGATGAACAGAGAAAACGGTTAGATTTTTATGATTTTCCGCTGCAATTACCCCTGTTAGCATATCTAGTGCAGCCTTAGTGGCGCAATAAGTACTCCAAGAATGAATAGGGTTGTTGCCTGCCCCTGAACCAATATTTATCAATAGCTTTTTATCCTCAGGATAAGTAGTAATGAATTTCTTACATAGTATAGTAGGGGCAACTAAGTTAAGGTAATACTCATGAATGATATCGCTCGTTTCTTTTTTATCAAAAGCGACAATGCTACCGATAGTTGCCGCATTATTTATAAGTAAAATATCTTGCTGGCACTCCTTTGGAAATTGTAATTGCTTAACAGCATCCAAATTACTCAAGTCAATTTTGTTAAAGGTAAAGTTAGGATGATTAATCTTATTTGTTCGGGAATATCCATATACAAGATAACCCTCCTTTAATAGTAATTCAGCTGTAGCCTTACCTATACCACCACCTGTACCTGTTATGATTGCAACTTTTTGCACTTATAGTTTTGCTAGGGCTTGTTCCAAGTCAGCAACTAAGTCCTCAATATCTTCAATACCTACTGATAAACGGATTAAAGAATCCACCACACCTGTTTTTTCTCTTTCTTCTTTCGGAATTGCAGCATGTGTCATACTTGCAGGATGTCCGCATAAGGATTCTACTCCTCCTAAACTTTCAGCTAAAGTAAAATAATGAGTTGAGGAAACAACCTTAATTGCATCTGCTAATTTATTATTTACTATATTAAATGAGACCATTCCTCCAAAATCATCCATTTGTTTTTTAGCAATTTCATGATTTGGGTGCGATTCAAATCCTGGCCAGTATACCTCCCCAACTTTAGGATGATCCTTTAAGAAGTTTGCAATCACTTTTCCGTTTTCGCAATGTCTTTGCATACGCAAGTGTAACGTTTTTATTCCTCTTATTACTAGGAAAGAATCCATAGGGCCTGGTACAGCACCACAAGAGTTTTGAATAAAGTATAATCTTTCCGCTAAAGCCTCATCCTTACAGATTGTCGCTCCCATTACCACATCAGAATGACCACCCATATATTTAGTTAGTGAGTGCATAACGATATCAGCTCCTAAATCCAAAGGTCTTTGTAAGTAAGGCGTAGCAAAGGTGTTGTCTACTACAAAAATAAGGTCGTGCTTTTTTGAGATAATACCTAAGCTTTCAATATCAATAATATTTAGCATTGGGTTAGTTGGTGTTTCTGCCCAAATCATTTTAGTGTTTTCATTAATATAAGACTCAACTTTATCCGCATTATCCATCCCTATGAAATGGAACTTAATTCCATAAAATTCAAATATCTTAGTGAAGATACGGTAGGTACCTCCGTACAAGTCGTTAGTTGAAATCACCTCATCACCAGGGGATAGTAATTTGATGATTGCATCAATTGCTCCAAGTCCACTTCCGAAACATAAACCATGCGCACCGTTTTCCAAAGCAGCCAGGTTTTTTTCCAAAGCACTTCTTGTTGGGTTACCAGTACGGGAATATTCATATCCTTTATGGTCGCCAGGAGAAGCTTGTAAATAAGTTGAAGTTTGGTAGATTGGTGTCATTATTGCCCCAGTAGTTGGGTCAGGTTCCTGTCCTGCATGTATAGTTTTAGTTCCGAATTTCATTATTCTAATTTTTGATATTATTTACTTTCAGCAAAAGTATTAAAAGTTGGAGTAATTAATTTTACTTTTGCTAAAAATTAATCCATTGAATAAAATAGTATTAGCCCATATTTCTTTGTTTGTAGCAAATTTAATTTATGCTATCAATTACACTTTTGCAAAAGATGTAATGCCTGATTTTATCCAGCCTTCAGGTTTTATTTTATTAAGGGTTACTGGGGCAGTTACTTTGTTTTCGCTCTTCTATTTTTTATTTGTGAATGAAAAAGTAGAAAAGAAAGATATCATCCGTTTGGCAATATGTGGAGTTTTTGGAGTGGCCATTAATCAGTTATTATTTTTTGAAGGACTGAATTTAACTACCCCAATTAATGCCGCTATTATTATGACGATTAATCCTGTTTTGGTAATCATTATGTCAGCACTTATTCTGTTTGAAAAAATCAATATCAGGAAAGGGATTGGAATAGCATTGGGCTTGGTGGGCGCGAGTACTTTAATCCTAAATGGAGGGAGTGTAAGTGGTAACACTAATTTTATGTTGGGTAATATGTTTGTTTTTATTAATGCAGCAAGTTATGGTTTGTACTTGGTATTGGTAAAGCCATTGATGCAGAAATACCACCCGATAACGGTTATGTTTTATGTGTTTGGTTTTGGGCTATTGTATGTATTGCCCTTTGGTTATACTGAACTGCTGGCTGTTGATTGGGTGAGTTTTCCGACAATAATTATTTGGGAGGTGCTATTTGTAGTGGTGTGTACTACTGTTATTGCTTACTTATTAAACTCATCAGCATTAAAATTACTTAACCCTTCCACAGTAAGTATTTATATTTATTTGCAACCGGTATTGGCTACACTATTTGCGATATTTAGGGGTTCTGACAGCTTAGATGAAATGAAAATTATAGCAGCAGTTATTATTTTTGTTGGGGTGTATTTGGTAAGTGTTCGTTCTGTAAAGACAAGATAGGATAAAATTCATAAATTTGCAAAAAATATTTTCTGATGATTCAATCAATGACGGGCTATGGTAAAGCCGAATTAAACTTAACAAATGCTAACTTTACTATTGAAGTAAGGTCGCTTAATTCTAAACAAATTGATGCCAATGTAAAAATGTCATCTGTTTACAGAGATAAAGAAATTGGATTAAGAAAACTACTTTCTGAAAAATTACAAAGAGGGAAAATTGAACTTTCTATTTGGAGAGAAAAATCAGAATCGAATACAAACTATAAAGTAAATACTGAAGTAATTAAAGATTACCACAATCAGGTTCTGCAATTAAAAAGGGATTTAGGATTGAAATGGAATATGTGGACAATGACTCCTTTTTCAGCTAAATCATCTGATATACTTCCAACACTTTTAAAAATGCCAGAGGCATTGATAAAAGGAGAGGAAAAAGCAAATGATAATGAGTGGGATGAAATTGCAAAAGGGATTGAAATTGCGATTGAAAACATTTTGCAATTCCGAATGGAAGAAGGTAAAAAATTAGAGGAAGATATTACTACTAGAATTAATGCTTTATCAAGATTATTAACTGAAATTTTTCCTTTTGGAAAGGGTAGAATTGAGAAGGTAAAGAAAAGCCTAGCAGATAAATTAGCAGAAATAGATACTAAGAATATTGATGAAAACAGGTTTGAACAAGAACTTATCTATTACTTAGAAAAACAAGATATAACGGAAGAGCAAGTAAGGTTAGATGCACATTTGAGTTACTTTTTAGAAACTATGAAAACAGATTCTCCTAATGGAAAGAAACTTGGTTTTATAGGACAAGAAATAGGTAGAGAGATAAATACTATCGGATCAAAATCATCAGATGCAGAAATGCAGAAGATAGTGGTGCAAATGAAAGATGAATTAGAGAAAATTAAGGAGCAATTATTAAACATATTGTAGGTGGGAAAACTTATTGTTATATCAGCTCCATCAGGAGCAGGAAAAACTAGTATTGTTCATCATTTACTTAAAAATATGCCTGAACTTTCTTTCTCAGTTTCTGCTTGTAGCCGTGAAAAAAGAGATAATGAAACACATGGAAAAGATTATTATTTTTTAGGTGTTGAGGATTTTCAAAATAAGATAAAAGAAGCTGCGTTCTTAGAATGGGAAGAGGTTTATGAAAATCAGTATTATGGAACTTTAAAATCAGAGATTGAAAGAATTTGGAGTGAAGGAAAAACTGTAATTTTTGATGTTGATGTGATAGGGGGGTTGAATATAAAAAAGCAATACCCTAAAGAATGTTTATCACTTTTCATTATGCCTCCATCAGTTGATGTTTTAAGGGAAAGATTGAGTGGTAGAGGATCAGAATCAGAAAAGAAATTAGAGATGCGTTTAGCAAAGGCAGAGCAGGAAATTTCAAAAAACCAGGAGTTTGATAAGGTAATTTTGAATGATGATTTTGGGATAGCTTGTGAAGAAACTATGGAAGTAATTACTAATTTTATAAACTCATAAAATGAAGATTGGTCTGTTTTTTGGAAGCTTTAATCCCATGCATGTGGGGCATAAAGTTATCGCTTCTTATTTGGCAGAATTTTCAGATTTAGAAAAGGTAATGTTTGTGGTTTCTCCTCAAAATCCCTTTAAAGAAAAAAAGAGTTTATTGGACCAAAATCACAGACTTCAGATTATTAGGGCTGAAGTGTATGATAACAATAAACTTGATGTTACCGATATTGAATTTAGTATGCCACAACCTTCTTATACCATTGATACTTTGGTGCGCTTAAAAGAAGATTATCCAGAAAATGAGTATTCGCTTATTATAGGGGCTGATAGCTTGCAGAACTTTCATAAGTGGAAAAATTATGAGCAAATTTTGGAGGATTACTCAATTTATGTGTATCCAAGGCCAGGTTATGAAATTAATGGTTCTCATAAAAACATACATATTGTAAATGGTGTTCCTCAAATGGAAATTTCAGCTTCTTTTATTAGAAATTCTATAAAAGACAGAAAGGATGTATCGTATTTAATGCCGCTGAAAGCTTGGAAATATACAGATGAAATGAATTTTTATAAATAAAGATAGTTGACGGTTGCTAGTTTGTACTCATTAGAGAAAAATATGAAAAAAAATAGTATCGATAAAAAAAGATACTCTCTTGTAAAAATAGGGGGTGCGTTACTGATGTTTATTTTCATACTTTCATCTTGCACTATACAAATGAAGATAGATGTTTCTTCTGATAAAAAGCAGAAAAGTGGCATGAAAATTGTGGTTGAAAACACAGAGCAAAAAGAACACATAGGTTGGTGGGTGTATGGTGAGGGGCAACATATTTTTAAAGATGAAAAAACTCTTGAAGAGTATGATATGGAATTCCCAAATGAGAATATGGAAGAATTAGTTGAGCTTTACTTGGCAGTGTGTGAAATGGAATATTTTCCAATGGAGTGCAAAATGACCGGCCATCTAAAAAAAGAATTAGTAGAAAAACAAACTGCCTTAATAGTTTCGGACTTTGAAATACTATACATACAAGGCTGTGGGGAGTAGAGTACAACAACCAAACAACCCTTTGCATGCAAAAAGATTAGTTGATATCCTTGAATTTCTGGTAGCAGAATATGGATGGGAAGAACTAGGACAGGAGATAAGAATTAATTGCTTCAACTCTAATCCATCTATCAAATCAAGCCTAAAGTTTTTAAGAAGAACTGAGTGGGCAAGAAAAAAAGTAGAACGACTTTATTTGAATACTACCAGAGAATAGTTTTCCCCATCAATTTCCTTATAAGCATTATCAGTCCTAATAATAGTAATAATGGTATTGAAATTAAGATTCCAAGTGCAGACAGAAATGTTGGTAATGAAATCAATAATAACAAAGGTAATAGTTTCATTACCCACCATTTTCTTTTACCCCATGCACGCCATATGGTTCTGATTAGAAAGTAAAACCAATAATCAAAATAATAGCATTTAGTATGTAGATGAATAGCATCCATGAAGGCTCTTCTTGTTCCTCATCATTCGGGACTAAAATAAAAAGATTTTGATCAGTTAATACAGTATTATTTTCCGAAATTGGAAAAGAAGAATAGCTCACATTAGTAAGTGTTGTTAGTGTAATAAAAACGAGTAGTAGTTTTTTTATGTTGAAAAATTATAGATTATTATTTAATACTACTCATAAATCTGCTTGATTGCCCCTCCATAATCTGCCCACTCCCAAATCCCTGATATTTTTCCATTTTTGAAATTAACTGTACGATAAGCCGAGAGTTCAACTGTATTTTCTCTACTTATAGTTGCTTTAGAATAAACCCTTACACTACCATCAATTTCATAAGTATTCTCATCAATACCTGGTAAATAAATAGAATGTCCAATTTTTATGGAGAAACCATTTTTTTTTAATTGTGAAAGTATTCCATCTTGATATTCTGTAAAAGATGCAGGAACCCCTTTTGGAGAACCAGCAGTAAAAGAAAAGAAAGTAAAATCTGATGTGAAATATTGGCTAATATCTAAAGCTGAACTATCGCTACTTTCATAATAATTATTGATATTATAAACTAGTAGTTTAAGAGTTTCTAAATTTTGCTCATAGCGCTTGATTTTATTTTTACCACAAGAGAATAAGAAAATTAAAGCTGAAAGAATGAGGGTATTTTTTAGTTTACTCATGATAAATAACATCCAAAATAGTTTGCCCAACAGCATTAAGAGTTTCTTTATCGATATTCTTCATATCATCTCTGTGAGTGTGCCAATGCTTGTTGAAATTACTTTCAGTGGCTGGATCATACTCAATAATATCAATAGTAGGAATTCCAGTAATTTGGTTTACATACAAATGGTCATCAACTATTTGTTGAGCATTTTCAAATACAAAATACTTTCCAAAACCCAATCGATTGGCTTTACGCCATACCTTTTGTAAGATACTTGAAGCATAATAAAAGGAGATTTGCTCATGCCTAAAAGTGGCATCCTTTGCCCCTACCATATCTAGCAAAATACCATATCTAGCAAAGTAATTCACTTTATGAGGGTTCTTGCTCCAATACTGTGAACCTAAGCACCAAGAATCTTGCATTAATGGGTAGTTGGAATTTTCAGGCTGACCATAATCTTCAGCATCAAAAAGTATAATGTCAACTCCTATTTTAGGATTTTTTTTACTGAATTGTCTTGCTAGTTCTATTAAAACTCCAACTCCACTTCCTCCATCATTTGCTCCAAGTATTGGGCTGCTTTGGTTTTCAGTATCATGGTCGGCAATGTGTCTACTGTCCCAATGGGCAAATAGAGCAACTCTATTATTTTTCTCTAGGGAGAAACTTGCAATAATATTTTTTAGCATATGATTTTTGCCATCATAAGTTCTGATTGGGGCTTCTTGTACAATTACATTTGGAGTATAAGTTTTGAATTTTTTTTCTAACCAAATAGCACAGTTTTTCCAGCCTTTGCTAGAAATTACTCTCGGACCAAAACTTACTTGTTTTTCTATAAAATAATAAGCAGAATCTGCATTAAAAGTTGGGACTTCAATTTTTACTTTTGGTTTTTTTGGAGTAGTTTTTGTTTTTTGTTGAGGCTCAGTTGAGCAAGAAGAAAGAATAAGCATTGCTAAAAGCAACACACCCCCAACCCCTCTTTTTAGTAATGAGGTATTATCTAATATCATATGTCTAATATCTATCATTTATTTTATCTCCCAACTACTTCCTTCTCTGCTATCTTTTATCTGAATTCCAGCTTTTTCCAATTCATCACGAATCAAATCGGCAGTGCTAAAATCTTTGTTCTTTTTTGCATTTCCTCTAAGTTTTAAAACTAATTCCATCACTTCATCAGTAAGGTCATTCCCTCCACTTTCTTTTGCAGAAATAAGTCCTAAAATATCAGTAACAAAATCAGAAAACAGTTTTTGCATTTTTGACAAATCGGAAGCAGTTAAACTTTCTTTACCATCTTTTACTGAGTTAATAATTCTTACTCCACCAAATAAATGTGCAATTAAAATAGGAGTATTAAAATCATCATCCATTGCATCGTAACAATTCTTTTCTAGCTCGTTTATATCATAAGTTGAGTGGTCAGAATGCTTTAGATTTTCTAAAGTATCCATTGCATTCATCAGTTTTGTAAATCCTTTTTCGGCAGCTTGCAAGGCTTCATTGCCAAAATCAATAGTGCTTCTGTATTGCGCTTGAAGTATGAAAAAACGAATTGTCATTGGGCTATAAGCTCTATCTAATTTTGCATGATTTCCATTAAAAAACTCCTCTAAGTTGATGAAGTTTCCAAGAGACTTACCCATCTTTTTCCCATCAATTGTAATCATATTATTGTGCATCCAGTAGTTTACAGGATTACAATTATTACAAGCGTTAGATTGTGCGATTTCTGCTTCATGATGAGGGAAAACCAAGTCCATTCCACCTCCATGAATGTCAAATTTTTCCCCTAAATATTTTTCACTCATTGCAGAGCACTCCATATGCCAACCAGGGAACCCTTCACCCCAAGGAGAATCCCATCTCATAATATGCTCAGGATTTGCTTTTTTCCAAATTGCAAAATCAACCGAACTTTTCTTTTCTGATTGCCCGTCCAAAGCACGAGTTCCCTCTAAAGTATCCTCTATATTTCTTCCTGACAGAGTTCCGTAAGGGTAAGATGCATTGTATTTCTTTACATCCAAATAAACAGAACTATTTACCTCATAAGCAAATCCATTTTTTAGGATTTTTTGCACCATTTCAATCTGCTCAATAATATGTCCAGTTGCTCTCGGTTCAATTGAAGGAGGCAAACAATTTAAAGCATCCATTGCTTTATGATAACTAATCGTGTAGAATTGAACAATTTCCATAGGTTCCAATTGTTCTAATCTTGCTTTTTTAGCAATTTTATCTTCTCCTTCATCTGCATCATTTTCAAGGTGTCCTGCATCTGTTATATTCCTAACATATCTTACTTTATAACCAGAGTGTTTTAAGTACCTAAAAACTACATCAAAAGTAATTGCAGGGCGCGCATGACCTAAGTGAGGATTTCCATAAACAGTAGGTCCACAAACATACATTCCTACATGATTTTCCAATATAGGATTAAAAATTTCTTTCTTTCTTGTAAGCGTATTGTATATCTGTATTTTTCTGCTCATTATGCAATTGTTTTATATTTCTCTATCAGATTTCTCATCATATCTGAAGTCATTTTTTCTAGGTTATATTTAAGCTTCCAACCCCAATCATTTTGCGCATGCGTATCATTAATTGATGATGGCCATGAGCTCGCAATTTCTTGTCTGAAATCAGGCTGGTACCTCATTTTAAAATTTGGTATGTGTTTTGAAATTTCCTCAGATAATGTTTTTGGTGTAAAACTTACACCTGCCAAATTATATGAGGAACGGATTTTTACTTGTTCAGCAGGAGCTTCCATTAATTCAATTGTAGCACGGATTGCATCTGGCATATACATCATTGGTAAGCTAGTATTTTCAGCTAAAAAACTTTCGTATTCACCATCAGTTATTGCTTTATGAAAAATTTCCACAGCATAATCAGTTGTTCCTCCCCCTGGTGCTGCTTTCCAGCCAATCAACCCTGGATAACGGATAGATCTTACATCTACTCCAAATTTATTAAAGTAATATTCATTCCATCTTTCTCCAGCTTGCTTTGTAATTCCGTAAACAGTATTAGGTTCCATTACCGTGTATTGTGGGGTATTCTCCATTGGAGTTGTAGGCCCAAATACTGCAACAGATGAAGGCCAAAAAATCTTTTTAATGAGTCCATCTTTTGCTAAATCCAATACATGTGAATGAGAACGCATATTCAATTTCCAACCCAATTCAATGTTTTGCTCAGCAGTTGCAGATAGTAGTGCTGCTAATAAATAAACTTGAGTAACTTTATATTTTGCAACAATATTACGGAGGAGTTTTTCGTCCATAATATCCAAAATCTCAAAAGGTCCGGAATTCATTACCTCATCATATGATTGGCGAATGTCTGATGCAATAACATTTTCGTTACCGTACATTTTTCTCAGCTCAACTACTAACTCTGTGCCAATTTGACCTGATGAACCTATAATTAAAATTCGTTCTTGCATGCGTTTAAATATTTTGACAAATATAATATTATCTAATACTTTAATAGGAAAATTAATTTGCAATAAAATTTTAAGATTTTATATCTTTGCACTAATTTTACGAATCAGAATATTATGGATCCGAATACTGGCAAAAAAGGAATGTTTAATAAACTAAGCAAGGAACAAGGTTTAGCTTTAGTAGAAAAGGAGGATTTCTCCAGGAAAACAGTTTCTTTTTATAGGTATGTTATTTTAGACGCTCCTTTTGATTTGCGTGATGAGCTTTATTTACAGTGGAATGAATTAGGAGTTTTAGGGCGAATTTACTTAGCACATGAAGGAGTAAATGCACAATTAAGCGTTCCTGAGCACAATTGGGAGGCATTTGTAAAGGCAGTACATGCTAATAAATATTTTACAGCTATGCCCTTTAAAATTGCGGTTGAAGATGATGGAAAATCATTTTATAAACTGACAATTAAAGTGAGGCATCAGATTGTTGCTGATGGTTTGCCAATTGATGAATATGATGTAACTGATGTGGGGGTGCATTTGGATGCTGAAAAATGGAATAATGCGTTAGAAAGTGGAGCTACAGTAGTGGACATGCGTAATCATTATGAAAGTGAGATAGGAAAGTTTAAAGGAGCGATCTGCCCTGATGTTGAGACTTTTAAAGAAGAATTACCTGAGGTAAAAGAAATGCTAAAAGGACAGGAAGAAGATGAAATTTTACTTTATTGTACGGGAGGGATAAGATGTGAGAAAACATCAGCATATTTAAAACATCATGGGTTTAAAAATGTTTTTCAGTTGCATGGTGGGATAATTGATTATGCCCGACAATTAGAACAAGATGATAGTCTGGTAAACAACTATGAAGGCAAGAATTTTGTATTTGATGAAAGGAGAGGCGAGCGTATATCGGCTGATGTAATTAGTAATTGCCATCAATGTGGAGAGCCATTTGATACGCATGTAAATTGCAAGAATATAAATTGTAATTTATTGTTTTTGCAATGTGATAATTGTAAAACTAAGTATGAGAATTGCTGCTCAATAGAATGTATTGAAATTATTAATTTACCAATGGAGGAGCAGAAGTTATTGAGAAAAGGAACGGGTCAAAAGAAGATGTATTACAGTCATAAAAGAGTTAATCTAAATTTAATTAAGTATGATAAGAATAACTAAAGAATTTAAGTTTGAAATGGCACATGCCTTGCATGGGTATGATGGGCTTTGCGCAAACATACACGGGCACTCTTACAGGCTATGGGTAACTGTAAAAGGTAAAGTTAAGGAGGAACTCGGTCATCCTAAAAATGGCATGGTAATGGATTTTGGTGATTTAAAAAAGGTTGTAAAACCTAATATAGTAGATAAGTTTGATCATGCTTTGGTGCTTAATGCAAACTCCCCACATGCTGATATTAATTTGGAAGCTTTTGATAAAGTTTATCATCTGGATTATCAACCAACATCAGAGAATTTAGTTATTGATTTTGCTAACTATATTAAAGCACAACTTCCTGATGGCGTGAGTTTAGTAAAAGTTGTTTTATCAGAAACTGCAACTAGTTTTGCTGAGTGGAATGAGGATGACGTGCCCTCTCCTAATATATAGAATTTATATAAATAAAAATGAATTTAAAATTATGTGCTAAATTATAGTTTCCATAAATTGGTTTTTCTATTTTTGCGACCGAAAAAATTTATCAAATGACAAATATTTTAATTTTTATTATTGCAATCTTAGTTATTGCAACATTAGTTCAGATTGTTAGAGTTAGCGAGCTATTATCAGAAATAAAAAATAAGGATGTTAATGAAGTAACCGATAAAGATAATAACACTCAAGGATTATTATTTTTAGTAGTAGGTTTTGGATTTTTAATTTTTGTTATCTGGCAAATGATAACTTGGAATCATCTTTTATTACCTCCTGCGAGTTCAGTACATGGGACTCAAATTGATTTATTAATGAAAGTGTCCATGGGATTAATTATTGTAGTATTTTTTATTACATCACCTTTGCTATTTTATTTTGCATTTAAGTATAGGGGTAAAAAATCTAATAATGCATATTTTTTATCACATAATAATAAGCTAGAAGTTGTTTGGACTGTTATTCCTACTATAATACTTACAGGGCTTATTATTTTTGGCTTAAAAACTTGGGATAATGCCATGAATGTTCAGGTCACTGAATCAACTAAATTAATTGAAGTTTATGCAAAGCAATATAATTGGACTGCTAGATACTCAGGCCTTGACAATAAATTAGGTAAAGCAAATTATAAATTAGTTAAAGGGAAAAACACTCTTGGTGTTGACATGTTAGATATCAATTCTGCAGATGATAAAATGGCTAGAGAGGTTCATTTAGTAGTTAATGAGCCAGTATTATTAAAGTTTCGTTCTCAGGATGTAATACATTCTGCTTTCTTACCACATTTTAGAGTACAAATGAATTGCGTTCCAGGAATTACCACTCAATTTGGATTTACCCCTAACAAAACAACTGCTCAAATGAAAGAAAGTGAGGGCGAGGATTTTGAATATGTTTTATTGTGTAATAAGATATGTGGAGCTTCACATTTTAACATGCAAATGAAATTTATTGTTGAAACCCAAGAAGAATATGATATTTGGATTGCTTCTCAGGAGAACTTAGAAAAAAAATTATTAACTCAAAAATAATATAAAGGATGTCGGAACATCATAAAGAAAACTTCATTACTAAATACATTTTTAGTATGGATCATAAGATGATTGCAAAGCAATTTCTTTTAACTGGAATGTTTATGGCCGTTGTTGGGATGCTGATGTCTGCTATTTTCAGAGTCCAATTGGCTAACCCTGGTGAAACTTCTGTATTATATAACTTACTGCCAAGCGCTTGGCTAAATGATGCAGGTGGTTTAAATCCTGATAAATATTTAGCCTTAGTTACTATGCATGGTACAATATTAGTTTTTTGGGTGCTAACAGCCGGTCTTTCAGGTACATTTGCTAATTTCTTAATACCATTACAAATTGGCGCTAGAGATATGGCTTCTGGATTTTTAAACATGCTTTCTTATTGGTTCTTTTTTATCGCTACTGTTGTATTGATGAGTTCATTATTTGTTGAGTCAGGCCCAGCATCTGGTGGTTGGACAATCTACCCCCCACTTTCTGCACTGCCACAAGCAATTCCTGGCTCAGGTACTGGTATGACATTATGGTTAATTAGTATAACATTATTTGTTGTTGGCTCATTACTTGGAGGGCTAAATTATATAGTTACAATATTAAATTTAAGAACTATTGGAATGACTATGAAACGTCTTCCCCTTACAGTTTGGGCTTTATTAATCACAGCAATACTTGGGGTCCTTTCATTTCCAGTTCTTTTATCTTGTGGTTTATTACTAGTTTTTGACAGATCATTTGGTACTAGTTTTTATCTTTCAGATATCATTATTAATGGTGAAATTTTACATAATGAAGGAGGGAGTCCTATTTTATTCGAGCATTTATTTTGGTTTTTAGGTCATCCTGAAGTTTACATTATTTTATTACCTGCATTGGGTATTGTTTCTGAGGTTATTGCTGTAAATTCAAGAAAACCTATTTTTGGATATAAAGCAATGGTTGGTGCGTTATTATTAATTGCATTTTTATCATTTATTGTTTGGGGACATCATATGTTTATGACTGGGATGAATCCCTTCCTTGGTTCTGTATTTACATTTACTACTTTACTTATAGCTATACCTTCAGCCGTAAAAGTATTTAATTATTTAGCTACTTTATGGAGAGGAAATATTCGTTTCACTCCAGCAATGTTATTTGCTATTGGTACGGTTTCAGCATTTATTACGGGTGGATTAACTGGAATTATTTTAGGAGATAGTGCTTTAGATATTAATGTACATGACACTTATTTTGTTGTAGGGCACTTTCATATTGTAATGGGTCTTTCTGCTATATATGGTATGTTCGCAGGGGTGTATCATTGGTTCCCTAAAATGTACGGAAGAATGATGAATAAGAATTTAGGATATATACATTTCTGGGGTACTTTTATTTGTGCATATGGCGTATTTTTCCCAATGCATTTTTTAGGATTAGCTGGTTTACCAAGAAGATATTACTCTAATTCAGCTTTCCCAATGTTTGATGGGTTATCGGATATTAATGCTCTTATTACTTTCTTTGCATTAGCTGGAGCTGTAGTTCAAGTAATTTTTCTTTTTAATTTCTTTTATAGTATATTCAAAGGAACAAAAGCAACTCAGAATCCATGGAAGTCAAATACTTTAGAGTGGACTACTCCTATAGAAAGAATACATGGTAATTGGCCTGGAGACTTACCAGTTGTAAAACGTTGGGCTTATGATTATTCAAAGCCAGGTGCTGATGAAGATTTCATTTTACAAACTGAACCATTAAAAGAGGGAGAGGTAGAGCATTAATATGGACATAGCTTTAAGAAATATAGTTAAAAAACAGCTTTTATGGATATCATTAGCTGCAATTTCAATGTTTTTTGCAAGCATGTTATCTGCATTTATAGTTGAAAAAGCTGACGTTGGAAATTGGAAAGAATTTATTTTGCCAAATTATTTTGTATTAAGTACTGGGGTTATTATTCTCAGTAGTTTAGTGCTATTCTTTATTAAACCTCAACTTAAAAAAGAAAAGTCCATATTTGGTTTAGTTTTTACTGTTTTAATTTTAGGAATCCTATTTTCATATTTTCAAATTAAGGGATGGCAGCAATTAACTAATCAAGGCATTTATTTAACAGGAGTTGGCAGTAATATATCAGGATCGTTTTTATATATTTTAACTTTAACTCACCTTTTACATCTTGTTGGAGGGATAGTTGGATTATGCATAAGCACAATTAAATCAAAACAGAATTTATACTCAATTAATAATTACTTAGGCTTAGAGTTAACAGCTATCTACTGGCATTTTTTAACTGTACTTTGGGTTGTATTATTTGCGTTTTTAAAATTCTATTAAATCAATAAATTAAAGCTATGGATGAAGTGTTAGATGAAGCATTAGTAAAAGATCATAAGCCAGCATGGAAAGGAGGTGATCAGCCTTATGAAGCAAGTTATGGGAAATTAATGATGTGGTTTTTCTTAATTACGGACACCTTGACATTTTCTGCTTTTTTAGCATCTTATGGATTTAGTAGATTTAAATATCCAGATATCTGGCCAAACCCTGAAGATGTATTTAGTCACTTCCCATTCTTGCATGGGGAGCATCCACTTTTGTTTGTTGCCTTAATGACGTTTATTCTTATTATGAGTTCGGTAACAATGGTACTTGCGGTGAATTACGGACATAAAATGCAAAAGAAGAAAGTGATTTTATGGCTTTCCTTAACTATTGTTGGGGGCGCTATATTCTTAGGGTCTCAAGCATGGGAGTGGGGACATTTTATTCATGGTGATAAAGGAGGGATTAATACTCAAACAGAGCATGTAGTACATATTGCTGAAGGAGAGAAATTATCTTCTGTTTACGAATTAATGGGTGCTGATGGACATGATGGGACGCACCATCACTTCACGGTTGATCAGGTGATAACAAGCTTAGAAGCGAATCCTCAATATAATATTAGAAAAGCAAATAGAATGTATCTTACAAATGAGGACGCAATTGCTTATTTAAGAGAAAATGCATCTGAAGTATTGTTAGGAGCAAATTTGAAAAATAATGAATACGGACATCCTTTATTTGCGGATTACTTCTTCTTTATTACAGGATTTCATGGGTTTCATGTATTTTCAGGTGTAATTTTATTAATCATTATTTTAATTAATGTAGTTAAAGGAACTTATGAAAGAAGGGGTCATTATGAAATGGTAGAGAAAGTAGGACTATACTGGCACTTTGTAGATTTAGTATGGGTATTTGTATTCACATTCTTCTACTTAGTATAATTAAAAAAATAAATTATTATGGGAAGTGAAACAAAGGGAAATTGGTGGATTTGGAAGGTTTTTTGGATATTATTATTTATTACAGCATTTGAAGTCGCTCTTGGAATAATTAAGCCATCCTTTTTAGTAGATACAATCTTTTTAGGCACAAAATTAATAAACCATGTATTTATTATTTTAACTATTATAAAAGCAGCATATATAATCAATCAATTTATGCACTTAGGGCATGAAAAAGTCACTTTAAAATGGACAATATTATTGCCTGCACTTATACTAGTGCCATATTTGTTATTCATTCTTTTAAATGAAGGATTCTACACCTATTTGAAAATTTAGATTTTTAAATATTATGAAAATAGAAAAAATAACACTTCTTTTCTTATTGCTGGTTTTACCCGCCATTATGTATTTTTATTTAACTAGGGGGTATAATAATTTTATTAAATTAGAGATTATAGGTGAAGCTGATTATAGTATTGATGATTTTAGTTTTATCAATCAAGACAATGATACTATTACAAAGGATAGTCTCTTAGGATCAATTTATGTTGCAAATTTTTTCTTTACATCTTGCCCTACTATTTGTCCAACAATGACGAGAAATATGTCATATTTACAAGATAAACTTAGTGTTTACCCTAATATTAGGTTTCTATCTCATACTGTTGATCCTGATAATGATACGCCAGAAAAATTAGTTAAATATGTTGATTTAATGCAACAAAAAAATATTAACATTGATTTATCTAATTGGGATTTTGTAACGGGCGATAAAGATAAATTATATGAATCAGCAGCAAACTATTTTGTTAATGCTAGCGTTGATTCATTAGCCCCTGGAGGATTTTTACATTCAGAGTATTTTATTTTAATTGACAAACAGGGAAGAGTTAGATCTGGTATTGATATAAATGGAAATGTTGTTGGCGCATATGATGGCACTAATGAAGTCCAAATGAAGGACCTTATTAATGATATTAATGTTCTAATGGCAGAATACAAAAGACCTTTAAAGGATGCTAAAGATTAAATTATTTGTTTTAGTCATCTTAATGACTTTTTTCAATTCTCTCAGCTTTGCTCAGTGCGCAATGTGTAAGGCAGTTGTAGAGGCTAATTTGGAAGCAGGAGACACTAAAGGCGCAGGTTTAAATGATGGAATTCTGTTTTTAATGTCTATGCCGTATATAGCAGTATTTTTATTTGGAGTGTTTTACTACTTGCAAAAAAAATCTAAAGTAGCTTGAATCAATTACTATGAACGTATTTAAATACTATGGACAGCTTTTAAAATTCAGGCTATCTATTACTGTTGTTTTTTCTGCAATGGTTGGTTACCTTTTAGGAATTGAAAACTTTGTATTTAATGAGTTTATATTTTTGATAGTGGGAGGTTTTTTTGTTACAGGATCCGCAAATGGTTTCAATCAAATTCTTGAAAAAGATAAAGATAAATTGATGGAAAGAACTGCTAATAGACCTTTGCCTCAAGGTAATCTTTCCGTATTACAGGCCGTAATTTTTTGCTCCACAATGGCATTATTAGGTTTATATCTTTTAAACTTTATAAAGCCTCAAGGAAGTTTTTATGCATTTATGTCTAAATCTTCTTTATTTGGGTTAGTTTCTATCCTGCTCTATGTTCTTTCGTACACTCCTTTAAAGAGAGTTTCAACTATTTCTATCTTTGTGGGAGCTATTCCTGGCGCTATCCCATTTTTATTGGGTTGGGTAGCTGCTACTGATGATTTTGGATTGGCAGCAGGAATTTTGTTTGCAATTCAGTTTTTTTGGCAATTCCCTCACTTTATTGCTATTGCTTGGGTACTTAATGATGAATATAAAAAAGCAGGATTTAAGATGCTTTTTGGGGGCAGGAAGAATACATATCCAGCAGTAATCTCAATTTCCACTTCAGTGTGTATGACACTTATTTCGGTTGTTCCTTTCTTCTGGAGTTATACAGATTTAACTCTTTCAATCTATGCTTTTATTCTGATTTTAATTTTAGGAATATGGTTTACAAAAAAGTCATTTAATTTGTACAAAGAAACTACTGATGAAAGTGCAAAAAAGTTAATGCTAGCTTCCTTTGCATACCTTCCATTAATGCAAATTATTTATGTTTTGGATAAGTTCTTTCTCTAAGATTTAGAAAAAATAAAGAGAGAATAGGTAGTTGCTGTTAGTAAAAAAAAAGCGCCAATTTGATGTAGAGCTGCAAGCCAAATAGGAACTACTAAAATCAAAGTAAAAATCCCTAAGAGTGTTTGGAGTAGTACAATCCCTAACAGAAAATTAAGAGACCTTTTCTGATTGTTTACTAATTCTAATTTTTGTCCTTTCTTCCAAATGTAAATTACAAAAGCAACTAAAGTTAATGCAAGAATTCTATGAATAAATTGAACTCCATACCTTCCTTCAACAAAATTTTTCCATAATGGATCAAGTTGATATACAGCATCAGCAATCCAATAGTCTCCCATTTTTGGCCATGTATTAAATCCAATTCCAGCATTTAATCCAGCTACAAATCCTCCATAAATAATTTGAATAATTATTAATAGCATCAGTATTTTTATAAGACCAAGAAGTACAGTATTGCCACTTCTTTCTTTTGTAAAAATAAGTGGTAAAACTACCCAAAAGGTAAATGCAAAAGTTAAAAATGCTGTGATTAAATGCAATGCTAATCTGTAATGACTTACATCAGGGTTATTTACTAAGCCACTTTTTACCATCCACCAACCAATAGCTCCTTGCATAGTTCCCATCAGTAGTAAAATAGAGGTTTGAATAATTAGTTTTTTATTTAATCTTTTCTTAATCAGAAAATAAATGAAGGGTATGATAAATACTAAGCCTAATAATCTTCCAATCATTCTGTGTAGATATTCCCAAAAAAAAATATATTTAAATTCAGATAATGTACAGTTAAAATTAATTTTTTGGTATTCAGGATATGCCTTATAAAGGTTGAAAGTTTCTTTCCATTCTATTTCATTTAAAGGAGGTATTGCTCCCATAAATAAATTCCACTTCACCATTGAAAGTCCAGAATCTGTTAGGCGCGTAATACCACCTATAACTACCATAATAAAGATTAAAGTACATCCAGATAATAACCACATTATTATAGATTTATTTTTACTCATTTAATAATATGGACTCATAAATAAGTAAACCATCACACCTGTTATAGCTACATACATCCAAATAGGGAATGTCCATTTTACTATGTTTTTATGTTTCTCAAACTCTCCTGTAAGTCCTCTGTACATGGAAAATAATGCTAACGGTAAGACAGCAATTGATAATAGAATATGAGAAATCAGAATAAAACGATAAGTGATTATATATTCTCCCAAATATTTAGTTGTAGCATGGTCCAAAACTAATTTTGAAAAAACATAGGAAAGTAAAAATACTGATGACAACACAAAAGCAGTTATCATTGATATTTTATGCAATTTACTCTTCTTATTTTTTATTAGAACAAAACCACAGAATAGCAAGATAGCGGTTGTTCCATTTAATATTGCATGAAAAAGAGGAAGAAAGCTATAATCACTCTCGCTATTAATATGCAAATAATTTGAAAATATCATAAGTGCTGCAACTGCGATTGGTATAACAATTGATAATGTGATAATAATTGGCACAAAAACGGAATCTTTCTTTTTCATTTTATTTCAGTTTTATATTAAGTTCATTTAATTGTTCTTCATCAATATCTGATGGCGAATCAATCATTACATCTCTACCAGAGTTATTTTTAGGGAATGCAATAAAATCACGGATACTTTCTTGTCCTCCCATAATTGCACATAAACGGTCAAAACCAAAAGCAACTCCACCATGTGGAGGTGCTCCATATTCAAATGCTTCCATCAAAAATCCGAATTGCTCTTTTGCTTCTTTATCTGTAAATCCAAGATGTTTAAACATGAGTTGCTGTAAATCTCTATCATGTATTCTAATACTTCCTCCACCAATCTCATTTCCGTTCATCACAAGGTCATAAGCATTGGCACGAACTGCTGCTGGGTCAGTATCTAGTTTTGCAATATCATCAGGTTTTGGTGAAGTAAACGGGTGGTGCATTGCATGGTATCTTTCAGTATCCTCATCCCATTCTAACAATGGAAAATCTAACACCCATAAAGGCGCAAATATCTTAGGATTTCTTAGTCCTAATTTTTCTGCTAAGTGCAATCTTAATGTCCCTAATGCCTTTCTTGTTTTATCTACTCCTCCTGACATTATTAGCAACAAGTCACCATCTTCACAACCAGCTTTTGCTGCCCATACATTTCTAGCATCTTCATCAAAAAACTTATCTACTGTTGATTTTGATGTTCCGTCCTCATTGTATTTACAATAGATAAGCCCTGTTGCACCTACCTGTGGCGTTTTCACAAAGTTGACTAATTTATCTAATTGTTTACGCGTATAGTTTGCACATCCTTTTGCATTAATAGCAAGTACTGCTTCTGAATTATCAAACACACCAAAGCCCTTCCCTTGGCACTCTGCATTCATTTCTACAAAAGCCATATCAAATCTGATATCTGGCTTGTCCGAGCCATACAAAGCCATAGCATCATCATATGTCATTCTTGGGAATTCTGCTAACTCAACACCTTTTACTTCTTTAAGTAAATGCCTTGTTAATCCTTCAAACATATTAAGGATATCTTCTTGTTCAATAAAGGACATTTCACAGTCAATTTGAGTAAACTCTGGCTGTCTGTCGGCACGCAAATCTTCATCTCTAAAGCATTTCACAATTTGATAATACTTATCAATTCCACCTACCATAAGCAATTGCTTAAAGGTTTGTGGCGATTGTGGTAAAGCATAAAACTGCTTTTCGTTCATTCTACTTGGTACTACAAAATCCCTTGCTCCTTCAGGTGTTGATTTTATTAAGTAAGGCGTTTCTACCTCAATAAATCCTTCAGAGTTTAAGAAGTTTCTCGTTTCAGTAGAAACTTTTGCTCTTAGCATTAAGTTTTCTTTAACAGGATTTCTTCTGATATCTAAATAGCGGTATTTCATTCTTATTTCATCACCACCATCTGTTTCATCTTCAATTGTAAAAGGTGGCGTTTTTGCTGCATTCAGAATTGTTAAAATACTAACCTCAATTTCAATTTCACCTGTAGGGATATTTTTATTTTTTGATGAACGCTCAATAACAGTTCCGCTAATTTGAATTACAAATTCACGGCCTAATTTTCTAGCATCAGTACATAAATCAGCATTTACATCCATATTAAACGCCAATTGAGTGATACCGTATCTATCTCTCAAATCAACAAAAGTCATACCTCCTAAATCTCTTGTTTTTTGCACCCATCCACTTAGGGTTACTTTTTCTGAAACATTATTTATGTTTAATGTTCCGCAATTATTTGTTCTTAACATCTTAAAATTATTTGCTGCAAATTTAACACATTAGTTTTGTAAATTCGCACTATGGAAATAAATCCTTTTGATGATACTTATTTTATGAAAGAAGCCTTGAAAGAGGCACAAAAAGCATTTGTAAAGGATGAGGTTCCAGTTGGCGCAGTTATAGTTTGTGAAAATCAAATTATTGCAAAAGCTCATAATTATACAGAAACCTTAAATGATGTAACTGCTCATGCCGAGATGCAAGCTTTTACTGCTGCTGCTGATTGTTTAGGAGGAAAATATTTAAATGAATGCACATTATACGTGACATTAGAACCTTGCGTAATGTGTGGGGGAGCATCCTATTGGACGCAATTAAAAAAAATTGTTTTTGGAGCTGCTGATGAAAAAAGAGGATTCTCCATACTTTCAGAAAATATTTTACATCCAAAAACTGAAGTCGAAAGCGGATTAATGAAAGAAGAATGCAGTAAATTATTAACTGATTTTTTTCAATCAAAAAGATAAATAAGCGTATTTTTGCGCTAATAAAAATATAAAATTATGAATTATCCAGAAGAAATGTGTGCGCCTATGCGTGCCGATTTAACATCAGCAGGTTTTGTAGAATTAAAAACTCCTGAAGCAGTATCGGATTTACTAGATAAAAAAGAAGGAACTGTATTAGTTATGGTGAATTCAGTATGTGGTTGTGCGGCAGGAAACGCTAGGCCAGCGGTAAAAATGACAACTAAATTTGATAAGAAAGTAGATACTTTTGCTACTGTATTTGCTGGGCAAGATATTGGTGCTGTTGCTAAAGCAAGAGAATATATGGCTCCATTTCCTCCATCATCACCAGCAATTGCAGTTTTTAAAGACGGGAAATTAGTTCATTTTATTGAACGTCATCATATTGAAGGTCGTTCAGCTGAAATGATTGCTGAAAATATTAAAGATTGTTTTGATCAAATCTGTTAAGAATTTTTGCTTAATATTTAGTTGATTTAGAGGTGATATTCACCTCTTTTTTTTACTTCAATTTTTTGAAGAAAATATTTATGGTGAAGTGTTTAAAAAATTTGTATCTTGCGAGCTTAATAAAAGATTATAAATATTTTTAATAATATGAAGAAGATATTACTTTTTACAGGCGTCATTTTTTTGAGTTTAACTACTGAATTATTTGCGCAACCTATAAATCTAACAACTACAAATATTTTAGCTACTAGTGCAGATTTAAATTGGGATGCATCTCCTTGTAGTGGTAATGTAACTTTACACTATAAAGTACTTGGGACAAACTGGCCAGGGACATCTGTTAATCCGGCTTTATCTCCTTTTCCTTTAACAGGTTTAAATTCTAACACTTCATACCAGTGGAGAGTAAAATGTTCAGGTACCTCCAATTGGTCTACTATAGAGAATTTTTCTACAGGACTTACGGGCTGTACAGATGCTTTAGCATGTAACTATGATTCTGCGGCTACTATAGATGATGGCTCTTGTACCATGCCTGGCTGTACAAATACTAGTGCTGCAAATTATGACCCGTCAGCTGGATGTGATGACGGTTCATGCATAATCCCCACAATAGCCACAGCATTTATTTCACAACCAATTTTATGTAATGGTGGCTTTACTACAGATGAAATGCAAATTGATGTGAATCAGACAGCTCCTGCAACTGTATATTCATGTGTTGTAGGACAATTATTTAGTAATGGTTATTTTCTTTCTTACCTTTCTACAAATCAGACTACTACTACAAGTTTAAATTTGCAAGGGTTTAATCCGAATGTTGATTATTGTGTTCGAATAGTGGATTCTGCTGCATACTATTCTGGAAATGATATTGGATTTGGAGGTAGTGCTAGTGGGACAAGTAC
>CAJQHO010000010.1 GCA_905478185.1 uncultured Flavobacteriales bacterium
CTTTTCGGCACATGTATTCAAGTTCAACTGCAGTAAATGCTTTTACATGTATAGATGGTCGAATAGCAAAAGTAAGCTACAAAGAGGGATTGCAAATGTTAAAAGATGCTGGGCAAGACTCCCTTCCTGGAGGTGGTGCTGAAATTTTTGACACTGAAATTAGAAATGAAATTTGTGCTGATAAATGTAACAGTGAAACTTGGTTAGAAATACATGAAACAGCTCATAACTTAGGAATGCCATCAAATGCAACTATCCTTTATGGACATATTGAAAAGCCAATCCATATTATCGACCACTTAGATAGACTAAGAAATCTGCAAGATAAAACCGGAGGATTTAATACTTTTATTCCATTAAAATACAGAAATGGAAACAATCAAATGTCACACATCAATGAAGTAGGGATTATTGAAGATATACGACTTTATGCTTTCTCAAGAATTTACATGGATAATTTCAATCACTTAAAGGCTTATTGGCCTATGATTGGTAGGAATACTACTCAATCCTTACTTGCTTTTGGTGTTGATGATATTGATGGGACTATTGACGATACAACCAAAATTTACTCTATGGCTGGAGCTGAAGAGCAGAACCCTGCAATGAGCACTGAAGATATCGTAAAATTAATAAAAGGTGTTGGTCGAACTCCTATTGAAAGAGATACTATTTACAATACGATTAAAGAACATTAGAGTTTTTGATGAGTAGCATATTTACGCCACTTTTCAATTAATTCTTGCAAATCATCTGCTAAATCCGAATCAAAGAAAACTTCCTTTTTAGTTGTAGGATGCTCAAATCCTAATGATTTTGCATGTAGTGCTTGTCTAGGACAAATCTTAAAACAGTTTTGAACAAACTGCTTATATTTTGTAAAAGTTGTTCCCTTTAATATTGCATCACCACCATATTCTTCATCATTAAATAGTGTATGGCCAATTGATTTAAAATGTGCTCTAATTTGGTGCGTTCTTCCTGTTTCTAACTTACACTCAACAAGAGTAGTGTAACCGAAACGCTCCAAAACTTTATAATGTGAAACTGCATGCTTACCATATTCCCCATCAGGAAAAACATCCATTACTTTTCTGTTTTTTAAACTTCTTCCAATATTTCCAGTAATAGTTCCTTCATCTTCTTTTACATCTCCCCAAACTAAAGCAATGTACTTTCTATTCAAATCTCTATCTTCAAACTTCTTTGCTAAAATAGTCATGGCTCTTTCGGTTTTTGCAACAACCAAAATTCCTGAAGTGTTCTTATCAATTCTATGAACCAATCCTGGCCTTTCTTCCTCTCCCATATTAGGTAAATTCTGAAAATGAAAAGCTAAAGCATTCACTAAGGTTCCATCATAATTCCCAAATCCAGGATGAACAACCATCCCAGCTTCTTTATTTACAATCAAAAAATCATCATCCTCATAATTAATTATTAGAGGAATATCTTGAGGTAAAAGTTCATTCGTTTCTTTAGGATAATCAAGCACGATTGTAACAACATCACAACCCTTTACTTTATGGTTTGATTTTACAACTTTATCATTTACTCTTACATTTCCTGCTTTTACAGATTGCTGGATTTTATTACGTGTAGCAAACTCAACAAAATTCATTAAAAATCTATCTACTCTTAAAGGGTTTTGACCTTTATCAGCAATAAATTTATGGTGCTCAAATTCTTTATTCTCGCCCATTATTTTACTATAATTTTTTGATAACTTCTATTTTCTGAATTCTCAACTTCTATAAAATAAATTGCTGATGCTAAATTATCTATATTGAATCTATTAAGTGTTGTGTTAGATGTAATTCTCTTTATTAAAACACCTTGTATATTATAGATTGAAATTACATTTTCTGGCTTATTAGTTTCAATAAATAATTCTGACTTTGCTGGGTTTGGGTAGAGTTTAAAATCATCAACTATATCGTCTGAGGACAGTATTATTGGGTCTTTGCTCACAATTGGTCTTATCATCCAAGCACCAGGATAAGAGGAATTATTCCAACCACTTCCAATATTGTAAAACATATAATCATTAGCCGAATTATTTTTATCCAAACCTATATTTAACAAATCATCAGTTGTTTGCTCACACCCAATGTAAATAACCCCACTAACCAGGAAAGGGTTATCAATAATATAAGTATGAAATTCACCATTTTCAGTATGCACAGGGTAAACAGTTTGCGTATAAAGAGTATCTCCAGGTTGGCTATTATTATGATTCCAAATTATTAGCTCAAAAGGAATATCACTTACAGTATCTAACATTTGCGGAAAGTACATTTGTACAGCTCTAAGCTTTTCATCTGGTCGGTTTAGTTTAAATTGATAAGCAATTTTAGCCCCATTAATATTCAAACCATAAGCCGATTCTGCTACACCATCATCATAAGCAAAATGATGATGAAATTTCTGAGTATGATAAAGAGTGTCATTATTTTTATAATCTGAAGATGAAGTTTCTATAATATTTTGAACTAAAAAAGATATTGTATCAGGTTGAAAAGAAGAGAAAACTGCACTACTAATATCAATTGGAGGATTCTGAAAAGAAAAGTTTCCAATAGTATCAAAATCTAGAACACTTACATTTCTACTAATTCCTGAAGATGGGTAATGTGTAATTAGATTCAAATTTTCAAAAACATTATACTGATAATCTACACTATTACTAGCATCATTATTTCTTAACAAAATATCAATTGAATCTTTCAATTCAATTAACATATCCTGCTGAAAATGTGTCCAAGGCATTTGAGTATATCTCTTTAAAAATGAAGGAGAATTGTAAACAAAGGAAACATCATTAAGCTCATTAATAGCGTTTGGATTTACAAACTCATCAATCTTAATATAATCAATATGCCAATGATCAAAATTTCCTGAAATAGTTGCGTAATTTCTAAATCTAAATTGAAAATCATTTGACAAAAAAATTGCACTATCAATTACTATCACAACTTTTTCAAATTCAGTCATTGCTTGCCCTGATGTTTCCCAGATTTGAACCCATCCAGTATCACTCAGAAATTCTAAAACTAATTTATCTTGAGATTGAGGAGCATCACCCATTCCCTTTCCTTGATAATAAAATAGGAAAAATGCTGAATCAATTCCAGAAAGATCAATTTCCTTTGACAATAAAGTATCTGAAGGTTCAGATGAAGTTGAAGGATAGAAATCTCTTGCAAGTCCTTTTTCATTCATCCCATCAAAAGTAGCAACACCAATAGTTGGAGGATTAATTGGGTAAGTCCTATTAACAAATACGGAACTTTGCTCCCATAAATCCGGATTAACTTGTGGAAAATCATATGAAAAATCGTCAATAAATGGCAATGAAATTATTGATTTACTTGAAGTACTTTCAAACTTATTCCCCTTCAAAATAGCATTTGAAACTAAATCAGAAACGACTTCCTGTGAAAAAAGTAAAGTCGGAAAAAAAAGGAAAATTACGAAATTTTTCATCTTAAAAAGTGTCATTTTTTGATACTTCAAAATATAAATCCAATGCAGAACCAACACTTATTTCTTTTCCATCAGTAAAGGATGGATATTGCTTATAAATTGTAGCAGAATTAGAATCCACAACAGAAGTGTTAAAGTATTCTAAACCAATATTTAATGAAGTTGACTTTAAAATAATATTAGCTTCAGCTCTTAATAAACCAATCAGATTTGGCACTAAAATCTTTTCGTTACTCAACCCTTTACCAACTACCAAATCGACAGTAGTTCCATGATATAGCTCTTGACCAATCTGAATATTAATTCCATTAACTTTATAATTCAAAATTTTATTTGTTGCAATATCTGAGCGATAAGTCAACTTCCCAACTTCTAATCCATTTTTATTTAACTTTCTAACCGCTTGCCTTAAAGTTAAATCATAAATGTCAGGAAAATAAACTTTACGAGTCTGTAAAGAGTTAATTGTTAAATAAATCTTTCTATTTTCTTTTACTTTCGTATTTGGCAAAGGATCTTGATTTACAACAACTCCTTTTTGTTTTGATTTATCAAAAATTGAATCAATAATCTCATATCTCAACGCATGAGAGTCAACTAATGAATCTAAAGAAGATATTTCAAGATCATAAAGCTCAGGAACAAGAATAAAATCATCATGATTAGTGTAAATTGAAAGATATTTTAACCATCCTACAAAAAGTAAAATAAGTGTAACACCAGCCAAAACTACGTTCTTATACAATTTTTTATCTTTTAATAACTTAAACATTTGAGAATATCTATTTTGCTTATAACCAATGACAAATATAAAAATTATCCGTGCAAAGATGTTTGTTAAGCAATAAATATTTTGTTAGTTTGTTTTACTATTTACTACATGGAAAATATAGCAATTTTAACCGGAGGAGATTCTGCAGAGTATAACATTTCACTACTTAGCGCAAATACAGTTTTAAAGAATCTTAATAAATCAAAATACAAAGGATTTATAGTCCATCTAAAAGATAATACATTTCAAATTTTATTAGAAGGAATGAGGATTCCAATTAGTAAGGATGACTTTTCATTTACATTAAAAGGAGAGAAAATTTTCTTTTCTAAAGTATTTATGGCATTGCATGGTCCTCCAGCTGAAAATGGAGAAATACAACCCTATTTTGACAATCTTAGAATTCCATATACCACAAGTAGTTCTGAAGTTTCATCTCTAACATTTGATAAATTTAAATGCAATAAAAAATTGTCAGATTTAGGTTTTAATTGTGCGCAATCTATAATCCATGAAAAAGGTGAAAATATTGAAACTGATTCAATAATTAAGGAAATAAAACTTCCTTGTTTTGTAAAGCCAAATGGTGCAGGATCAAGTTACGGAATATCTAAAGTTAATAAAGAAACTGAACTAGTTAATGCAATACATAAAGCATCAGAACATGATAATGAAGTTTTAATTGAAAGTTTTGTAGATGGTACTGAGATAAGTTGTGGTGTTTATTTGGATGGAATTAATATCACTGCACTACCAATTACTGAAATTGTAAGTGAAAATGATTTTTTTGATTATGAAGCAAAATATGAAGGTAAATCAGAAGAAATTACTCCTGCAAGAATTAATAGTAGGCTTACATTAGAGATTCAAAAAACTAGTATATCAATTTATGAAAAGATGAAATTAGAAGGAATCTGCAGAATTGACTATATTATAAAAGAGGATATCCCTTTTATTATTGAAATAAATACAATCCCAGGATTATCAGAAGAAAGTATTATTCCTCAACAATTAAAAACTGCTAACATTAGCCTTTCAGAAGTTTTTGATATGTATTTATCTAACATTAATTAATTAAATATATTTGTAGCCTAATTTACATCAAACTATGAGTGATAAAACAAATGATGAAAAGCTAAGAATCTTACAAGAAAGATTAGCTCAAATAAAACAAAAGCAAGAAACTCCAGTCCCAACAAGAAATCAGAGAGAGGAAGTTATTGAGATTGCTACTCCAAAGGATGAAGTTCCTCAGAAAGGACGCAATCCAATGTCATTTGGATGGGTAAAATATGTAGTGATTATTGGAGTGGTTGGATACGGTTCATTCATTGCCTTAGACATTCTCTTAAATAATGATTCATCTAATTCATCAGAAGAAATTACTGAAGAACCAAAAGAGTTCGTTTTAGAATATAATTTAAATCTTAAAGGTGAAAATATTAGTGTAATTTCATCTTTTGAAGATGAAAATTCTGCGAAAGCAATGGTAAACGATTTAAAAGTAAAAGGCTATAAATGTGATTATTTTTATTTGCCTAATAAATCAAATAGCACAGAGGAATTATATAAAGTATATATAGGCCCTTATGAAAATAATGAAGAAACTAATCAATGGATAGAAAATATTGATTTAGAATTTGAGATTATAAAACTATAATTTTTAAAAAATAGATAATAAAAAACCCACTCAAATGAGTGGATTTAGTATTATTTAGCGTAACTAATTGCTCTAGTTTCTCTAATTACAGTTACTTTAACTTGACCAGGATAAGTCATTTCATTTTGAATTTTATCAGAAATCTGGAAAGCTAATTTTGTAGCTTCATCATCTGTAACTTTTTCACTTTCTACAACAACCCTTAACTCTCTACCAGCCTGTATTGCATATGACTTAAGAACACCAGGGTAAGATATTGCCGTCTCTTCAAGCTCCTTAATACGCTTAATATATTGGTCAGCCATTGCTCTTCTTGCTCCAGGCCTTGCTCCAGAAACACCATCACAAACTTGCACTAAAGGTGAAATTAAATTTGTCATTTCTACTTCATCATGATGGGCTCCAATTGCATTGCAAACCTCAGGTTTTTCTCCATATTTCTCAGCTAATTTCATGCCAATAATAGCATGTGGAGTTTCTGCATCATCAGGTGAAACTTTTCCAATATCATGTAATAATCCTGCTCTTTTAGCATATTTAGTATTCAAGCCTAATTCAGCAGCCATAGTCGCACACATATTAGCTGTTTCTCGAGAATGCTGTAACAAATTCTGTCCATAAGAAGAACGGTAACGCATTCTACCAACCATCTTAATAAGTTCAGGATGCAAACCATGAATTCCTAAATCAATAGTTGTTTTTTTACCAATCTGAATGATTTCATCATCAATTTCATTTCTAGTTTTTTTAACAACTTCCTCAATTCTAGCAGGATGTATCCTGCCATCAGTAACAAGTTTATGAAGTGACAAACGAGCAACCTCTCTTCTTACAGAATCAAAACAAGAAAGCACAATTGCACCCGGAGTATCATCAACTACAATGTCAACCCCAGTTGCCGCCTCAATAGCTCTAATATTTCTTCCTTCTCTACCAATAATCCTACCTTTAACAGCATCATTATCAATATTAAAAACTGATACAGCATTTTCAATAGCTTCCTCAGTTGCAATTCTTTGTATGGTCTGAATTACAATTTTTTTAGCTTCTTGCTTAGCTGTTAACTTTGCATCTTCAATAGTATTTTGAACAATTTCTAAAGCTTCAGTTTTAGCTTCATTCTTCAATGTGTCAATTAATTGAGATTTTGCATCTTCAGCTGAAAGGTTAGAAATTTGCTCTAATTGTTCTACTTGAATTTTATGAGACTTATCTAGCTCTAACTGCTTTTTTGCTAAAACTGATTTCTGTAAATCAATATCTGATCTTAAGTTCTTAAATTCAGCATCTTTCTTATTTACTTCAGATAACTTCTGATTTAGTGTATTCTCTTTTTGATTTAAAGTACTCTCTTTTTGTTTTGCTTTTTGATGAATATCATTAATCTCATTGTTCTTTTTGTTAATAACCTTTTCGTGCTCAGATTTAAGTTCAATAAATTTTTCTTTTGCTTGTAAAAGTTTTTCTTTTTTAATTTGTTCCGCTTCTTTTCTAGCATCAGCAAGAACAGAATTAGCTTTAGATGAGTTCTTTTTACTCAGAATAACAAAAGCTATACCTGCTCCTATTATCAATCCTACTATTCCTATTATTATTTCCATATTTTATTTTAATGATTAAAAAAAATCCCGCATTAATTGCTGAAAAACTCCAAAATAACATGAATAGGGATGCCGAAATATTGCAAACTTCCACTGTCTCAAATTGAGAACCCAAAGGGTTGAGGCCTGTTTTTAACATCTCGAGTCAAACCCCAATACTTTAAGTGTTGAGTTTAACAAAAATATTAATACGGGATAATATTATTTTTAAAGAACTATTTATATTTTGCTACTTAAAATTGCCTCAATCTCAGTTAACTTTTCAGTAAAACCATCATCTTCAACAACATTTTTATTATTCACAGATTCAAACTTTGAAGCATATTCAATAAGGCACATAGCAAGTAAATCCTGCTTATCCTTAATAGCGTAATTCTCTTCATAAAACTTAAGTCTACCTTCAATTTGCTTTACAGCATTTCTGATGTATTCTTCTGATTCACGCTCAATCTTCATAGGGTAAATACGATTTGCAATATGCAGTTTTATCGATAATTTATCTCCCAATTTAATTCTATTTATTTAGTAACGCAATACATTTATCTATCTCCCGTACATACTCATTGATCTTTAATCTTGTTGATTTTACTTCCTCTTTACTAGCGACAACTGACTTTGAGATATTCATGAGTTTTACTTTATCCTGCAAAGCTACAATTTGGCTTTCTTTATCTTGTAACCGTACATTTAAAGTATTATTATTTCTTTGTAAATCTAATTTTTCGGTATTAAGCTGGTCGTACTTTGCTATCAGTTTTCCAACTTTTACCTCTATGTTATTTATAATCGTTTTCACTTCAAAATAATTGTTACAAACTTAGATATTTTAAATATAATAATCCCACTTTTTTGATGTTATATTTGCTGAACTTTTTAAAAATCATTATTTCTCAAAACCAAATGAAAATATTAAAATCCTTTTTACTGATAGTCATGCTATTAACTTACACTATTACAATAGCCCAAGATTATAGCGCTCCTCTTAATTTTAGAATGTTGCTTTCTGGCACTTTTGGAGAATTAAGAGGAAATCATTTTCATGCAGGAATTGATATAAAAACAGAAGGAGTTGAAGGACAGAAAGTTTACTCAATTGCTGATGGATATATCTCAAGAATTAAAGTTTCAACTTGGGGATATGGAAAGGTTTTATACATCACCCACCCTGAAACAGGACACACTTCAGTTTATGCGCATTTGCAAAGTTTTAGTGCAAAAATTGACAGCATTGTAAAGAAAAAGCACTACCAAGAAGAAAGATTTGAAATTAATTTTTACCCAAATGCAGCTGCTATACAAATTAAAAAAGGAGAAGTTATTGCTTTATCAGGAAATAGTGGAGGAAGTGGTGGAGCACATTTACATTTTGAAATAAGAGATACTAAAACTGAGCATCCAATTAATCCCTTACAATTTGGGTTTAATATTGCAGACAACATCCCTCCTAAATTAAGTAAATTGAAAATTTATGCCTTTGACACTACACTAATTGATGGTTACAATAAAAGCAAAATCATCAATATTAAAAAAACCAATAACAAATATACAATTGATGAAAACCCAAAAATTAATGGAAGTTTTGGATTAGGGATTTCCACTTATGACAAATCAAATGACAGTTACAATAAGAATGGCGTTTACAGCATCAAACTTTGTGTTGATACAAATATCTGTTACAAATTTACAGTTGATGAACTAGATTTTAGTACTAGTAGATTTATAAATGCTCATATTGATTATGCTGAAAAAAGAGAAAGTAAAAATAAATACCACAGGTGCTATAAACTACCCAACAATAAACTTACAAATTATTCCAATTTAATAAATGATGGAATAATTAATATTCAAGATACTTTAACTCATCTTATCTCCCTAGAGGTTACAGATAATTATGGCAACATTTCAGAATTAGATTTTAATATCAAATCAACAAATAATCCATTTTTAAATAGATGCCCACTTCCAAAAGATACTATTAATACACCTTTTGCAATAAATAAAGTTAATATCTTTAAAGATAATGAACTAAATCTCCACATGGAAGCCAATTCTTTATATGAGCCAATAATGTTTCATTACGAAACTACTGACTCTATAGAAGGAGTTTTCGGGAAAGTGCATCATGTTCATTTTGACAATACTCCAGTGCATAAAAAATATGTTCTTTCAATAAAAGCAATTGTTCCTGATTCGATAAAAAGGAAAACCTATATTGCCACTACTGACATAAAAGGAAACTTTTGGTATATGGGAGGTATTTGGAAGGATAATATCATTAGAACAAAAACAAGACAATTTGGAAATTTCTGCATAATAGCAGACACTACAAATCCTAAAGTGAAGGGGGTGAATATTTATCCTGGAAAAAAATTCAACACTCAAACATCAATAAAACTAACTATTAAAGATAATGATAGTGGTATAAAATCCTACAGAGGAGAGATTGATGGAAAATGGATTTTGATGGATTACGATTATAAAAGAAATCTATTAAGATATGATATTGATGAAAAACTTACAAAAGGAAAACACACTTTTACTTTAAAAGTAACAGATAATGTTAATAATGAGAAAGTTTATACAGCTGATTTTACTTATTGAGATTATTTTCAGCAAAATTCTGCATATAATCTTTTATTTGATCACGAACTTGACGGTAAACTAATAATTGCTCTTCTTTAGTACCAATAGCATCAGCAGGATCAGAAAAGGAATGATGAATTAATTGCTTTGCTTTTGGATAAATTGGGCAAATCTCTTTTGCATTATCACACACTGTAAACACAAAATCAAAATCAATATCAGCATATTCATCAGCATGATTTGATTTAAAATCAGCAATATCAATTCCAATATTTGCCATTACTTCAACTGCAAAAGGATTCACATCCTCTGGTTTAGTGCCAGCACTATAAACCTGTGTATTTGGTGAAAAATATTTCAACAATCCTTCAGCCATTTGTGATCGGCACGAATTACCCGTGCAAAGTATCAGTACTTTTTTCATAATAATTTTTTAGCTCGGAATTTCTCGTATTGCAAAAGAACAATAAAGCAGAAATTAATCCCAAAAATTATCAAAAGTTGTGGAGCTTTAGTAGAGTAATATAAGTAAGGGCATATTAAAGCAGAAAGCAATAACACAAACTTAAAAGTATTATTCATTAACAAATAAACCTTTTTGGATAAATTATAGATTTGCCTGATTAAAATTGAAAAAATAATAAAGAGAATACCAATTTCCTGAGTAAACAGTAATGGAATTTTTATCTTTTCATATGGAAGTTTTAAATCTGCACTCGGGATTTCAGGAGCAAAAGTAAATATAACCCCTACCATGAAATAAAAGGCAGGCACTAAAGTTGCTGAAATAAAATATGGTTTTACCATGATTTGAATTTTATGGATGCAAATATACTAAACTTGATTTCAGATAGTTTAGTATTCTAATTTAAATCTTATTTTTGCAACTTATGCGCAAAGCACCCTTACTTACTTTATTTTCAATACTTTCCTTTCTTGGGTTTAGCCAAAGCATTAGTGGTACTATTACTGATGAGGAAAACAACACGCTTCCTTCTGTTAATATTGCTATCTTAAATTCAAGTATTGGTGCTACTTCATTAAATGATGGAAGCTATAACATGGAAGTTCCTGCCAATAAATCTATGGTGGTTGCTTATAGTTTTATTGGATATGAAATAGAGAAGATAAGACTACCAATGCTTAAAAGGGGACAAAACTACACGCTTAACATTCAACTAAAAGCAAAAAACACTTTACTAAATGATGTAATAGTAAAAGATAAAAAAAGTAGAAAAGAATCTTTTAATAGAATTAAACCTAAGCATGTAAAGATTTTACCTGGCAGTCAAGGAGGTATTGAGGCAATACTTAAGACTTTACCAGGAGTAAGTTCGGCTAATGAGTTGAGTTCACAATATTCTGTAAGAGGAGGTAACTTTGATGAAAACCTAGTTTATGTAAATGGAATTGAAGTTTATCGTCCGTTTTTAATTCGAGCAGGGCAACAAGAAGGGTTAAGTTTTGTGAATACTGATATGGTAAGTAGTATCTTATTTTCAGCGGGAGGTTTTGAAGCCAAGTATGGTGATAAAATGTCATCAGTACTAGATATTACGTACAAAAGACCAAGAGAAAATGCTGCTAGCTTACAACTAAGTATGCTTGGCGGTTCTGCTCATTTTGAAGGAGCAAGTAAAAATGGAAGATTCTCCTATTTGGTTGGCGCCAGACATAAAACAAACGAATATGTATTGAATGCTATGGACACCAAAGCAGACTATATTCCAAAGTTTTCTGACTTACAAACTTTTATTAACTATGAGTTAAATACCAGTTGGCAAATTAACTTTTTAGGAAACATTAGTAAAAATAAATATACTATGATTCCTGAAAATAGAGATACTGAATTTGGAACCCTAAATGAAGCACTAAAACTTACCATTTATTTTGAAGGACAAGAAGTTGATAAATACGAAACCTACTTTGGAGCATTAAGCACAACTTACCAACCTTCTACGCATCTAAATTTGCAATTTACAACCTCAGCATTTCAAACCTTTGAACAAGAAAACTTTGACATACTTGGGGAGTATTGGCTGTATCAATTAGAAAACAATTTAGGATCAGACGATTTTGGAAATATCGCTTTTGATAGAGGAGTTGGGAAATACATCAACCATGCCAGAAACAGCTTAAATGCTAGGGTAATGAACTTTTCACATAAAGGAAATTACAATAATGAAGACCTAAAAGTAGATTGGGGATTCCGAGCACAAAAAGAAGCAATTGAAGATAAAATATCAGAGTGGAATTTAATTGACTCTGCATTTTTCAACTACCCTCATCCAAATGACAATATAGGTGGAGAAGCTGATCCAAATCAGCAGATAGTAATGAGTGAGCTTTTAAAAACTCAAATCAATTTATCATCTTACAGAAACTCTGGGTATATGCAGTTTTCAAAAGACATTAATAACATTACTATAAATGCAGGGACAAGAGGTAGTTATTGGACATACAATGAGGAATTACTTCTTAGCCCAAGAGCAACTATTGCCTATGCCCCACTTTGGGAAAAGGATATTGTTTTCCGTGCAGCAAGTGGCATTTATTACCAATCTCCTTTTTACAAAGAACTAAGAACTCCTGAAGGAACACTTAATTCAAATATTAAAGCTCAAAAATCAACACACTATGTAATTGGGGCTGATTATTTATTTTACAGTTGGGGAAGACCGTTCAAATGGATAACGGAAGTGTATTATAAAAACTTAGAAAACCTCATTCCTTATAAAGTTTATAATGTTCGCACACAATATTTAGCCAATGATTTGTCAAACGGATACGCTAAAGGTATTGATATGAAAATAAATGGGGAGTTTGTTAGTGGAGTAGAAAGTTGGGCTAGTTTATCAGTAATGAAAACTGAGGAAGATATAGTTGGGGATTATATCATTAATGCTGATGGAAGCACATCTGAAGCTGGTTTTATTCCAAGACCAACTGACCAAAGAGTAAATTTCTCTATGTTTTTTCAGGATTACATTCCTGGAAACCCTAACTATAAAATGCACTTAAACATGGTGTATGGAACTGGTTTATCATTTGGCCCTCCTAATAGTGAAAAGCACCAAGATGTATTACGAATCCCTGATTACAGAAGAGTGGATATTGGTTTTTCTGCAGTGCTAAAAGATGAAAATAAAAAAAGTAGAATCAAATGGCTGAATGCGTTTAATAGCATTTGGGTTAGTGCAGAAGTATTTAACCTGTTGGATATTAACAATACAGTTTCCTACCTTTGGGTTGCTGATGTTTCGGGTAGGCAATATGCAGTACCTAACTACCTTACGGCAAGGCAACTTAATGCCAAACTGATTCTTAGTTTTTAACAGAGAGTTAACAGCTTAATTAACAAGATTTAAACAAAAACAAAAAAGCCGAGCAAATGATCGGCTTTAAATTCTAAGAACAAGTAACTAGTCTCAAATCTATTTCATCAACTTTTCAGCTAACGAGTTATTATAAATTTTTTTGTACTCAGAAACCATTCCAAAGTTAGTATCATCAACAATAATTTTACCTTGAGTAACATGTCCTAATAACATAAAAGAAGTATTTGTTTCTTTTAATGTATCTAAAAAATTATCCTCTCCTGTTTCAGTAACAGAAACTACCACTCTTGATGGCGATTCACCGAATAAAAATGCATCTTCTCTCCCTTCTGAAAAGCTTACAATTTCAAATCCTAAGTTATTAGTAAATGAGCTTTCTAACAGAGTCATGAATAACCCTCCATCAGCAACATCATGAGCTGATTCAATTACTCCTGCTCTAATTAATTTTGTAACAGTTTGTTGCATATCATACTCAGCATCCAAATCAAACTTTGGAGTTGATGATTCCTTAACACCATGGTAAGAAGCTAAATATTCTGATGAAGAAATATCATTCTCACATTTGCCAATTAAATATATTAAATCCGACTTACCTTTAAAAGCTAAAGAAGTAACATGCTTTTTATCCTCAACAATACCAAGCATACCAATAGTTGGAGTTGGGAAAACAGGTACTTCCGTTCCTTCAACAGCTGATTGGTTATAGAAACTTACATTACCGCCAGTAACAGGAGTTTTAAATTTAAGACAAGCTTTACTCATCCCTTTAATAGCTCCAACAAATTGCCAGTACACTTCAGGGTTATAAGGGTTACCAAAATTTAAACAATTAGTTATTGCTGATGGAATACCACCAGAACAAACAATATTACGAGCAGCTTCTGCCACTGCCATTGCAGTTCCTTCCTCAGGATCAGCATTTACCATTCTAGCATTACAATCAACCGTCATTGCTAAGGCTTTATCTGTTTCTTTTAAGTTTACTATCCCAGCATCAGTTGGCATATTCGTACTCATATTTGCAGTACCTACCATAGAATCATACTGCTCATAAACCCATCTTTTTGATGCAATATTTTCATGGCCTGTTAAAAATTTAGCAACCTCAACTAAATCTTTTGGTTGCTCAACATTATCAATATGGAATTTTTTCCACTCTTGATAATAAGCTGGCTCACTCCACTCTCTATGATAAACTGGAGCACCTCCTCCTAATACTAAATCATCACAAGGAACATCACCAACCAATTCACCATGCATGAAATATCTTACTCTTTCTCCCTCAGTAACTACACCAATTTCTTCACATGATAAATCCCATTTATCAAAAATAGCATTTACAATATCCTCTTTTCCTTTATGTACAACAACCAACATTCTTTCTTGAGATTCTGATAAAAGAATTTCCCAATCCTTCATATCTGCTTGCCTAGTTGGTACTTTGTCCAACCATAAATCCATACCGTGTTTACCAGCAGCTGACATTTCATTGGATGAACAAGTAATACCAGCAGCTCCCATATCTTGCATACCAACAACAGCATCAGTTTTCCCTAATTCTAAAGTAGCTTCTAATAATAATTTTTCTTGGAAAGGATCACCAACTTGTACTGCAGGTAAATCATTTACTGAATCTTCTGATATATCTTTAGATGCAAATGAAGCACCATGTATTCCATCTTTCCCTGTACGAGAACCTACTATAAATACAGGATTCCCTACACCTGATGAAGTAGCTGAAATCATTTCTCCTTTTTTCATAATTCCTGCTGAGAATGCATTTACAAGTGGATTAGTATTATAGCAATCATCAAAGAAAACTTCACCTCCAACAATTGGGATTCCAAACGCATTACCGTAATCACCAATACCTTTAGTAACACCTTTTACCAACCATTTTGTTCTATCTAATTCAATATTACCAAAACGCAAAGAGTTAAGCTGAGCAATTGGGCGTGCCCCCATAGTAAATATATCTCTGTTAATACCTCCAACCCCAGTAGCAGCTCCTTGGTAAGGCTCTAATGCTGATGGATGATTGTGCGACTCAATCTTGAAACAACAAGCTAATCCATCACCAATATCAACAAGTCCTGCATTCTCCTCTCCTGCTTCAACTAACATATGAGGACCTTCTTTTGGTAAAGTTTTAAGCCACACAATAGAGTTTTTATACGAGCAATGCTCTGACCACATCACACCAAAAACACTTAATTCAGTAAAGTTAGGAGTTCTTCCTAAAATCTCTATAATTCTATTAAATTCTTCTGGTCTAAGCCCCATCTCTTGGGCTTGTTCCAATGTTGCTAAAGTAAGTGTTGCCTGTGATGACATATTTTATAATTTTTAGGGTGCAAAGATAGTTTTTAGAAATGAGTTTTAAGCCGCTAAAAGCAAATTTCATTTAGTGTTTTCAACATTTTTTTAAGAACCAAAATTAGAATATCTTAGGATTGTAATATTCAGGTATTTTCCCCTTTATATTTTGGTATTTTTCTTGAATTAAAAGCATGTCTTTTTCAATATCTACAGTTGGAGTAATGGAATCAATGATTCCAACTTTTTTATTTTCATAATCCATAGCCATAAGCAAAATAGGAATATTGGAATTATGTGCAATATGATAAAAACCTGTTTTCCATTTCTCAACTCTTTTTCGAGTACCCTCTGGAGCAATACCAAGTATTAATTCATCAGTATTACTAAATCTAGTAACAATTTGATCAACTATATTATGTTGTGATTTTCTATAAACTGGGATTCCACCATTCCATTTAAATAGAGTCCCTAAAACCGGAACAAAAAGCTCGCTCTTAATTAAGTATTTTGGAGTAATCCCTACAATATAACCATAACACCTACCTATTAAAAAATCCCAATTGGAAGTATGAGGAGCAGCAATAACTATGCATTTTTTAGGATAATTTAAAGAGCCTATAATCTCCCAACCAATCATCCAAAAGATAAACTTTGATAATATTTTTTTCATTAAATATATTTTTCACAAAGATATCAGTAAAAATTGTAAGTTTGCAACACAAAAATTAAATTATGAAAGCCAAACAAATTGCACTTATACTTATTCCATTAAACATTATCCTAGCATACTTTGTATTTAATAGTATTGATAGTGAAGTTGAGTTTAACAAAGAAGCTAAAGTTAGAATTGCAGAAAATGTACAAAAACTTAAAGATTTAAGACAAGTACAAACTAAATACAAACAAGCAAAAGGAACATTTGCTGATAATTTTGAAGCACTTATACATTTTTTAGAAAATGATTCTATATCAATTGTAAAAGCAATAGGTGAAACTCCTGATACTTTAACTGATGTTCAAGCATTAGAGCTAGGAATTATTAGTAGAGATACTGCTTATGTATTAGCTAAAGAAACTGTTTTTGATGATGCATACCTTGATAGTAGAAACAAAAATTTCCCATTAGATATTGCTAATTTAACAACTGTACCCTATTCAAATGAAGTATATTCAATTGATGCAGGACAAGTTGAAAAAGGGAAAGTAATTGTACAAGTATTTGAAATTTCTACAAATTATGGCACTGTATTTACTGGGCTTGATGCAGAAAACAAAAGCTATGAGTTAGGTGCTCTCTTAAAAGTAGGATCAATGGATGAAGCATCATTAAATGGAAACTGGAAAAGCGAATAACATACAAGCTAATAGCTTTAACATTGCTCTCTCAGATAGCTATCATTTATCCGTACAGATAGGGCTTACACATTTTTCTTACTGCATTATAAATACATCTACATTTAGTGTAGAATATTTTAAGAATTACCAACTTAACAATACTAATGATATCATTAATCTCATTAATGATGATGAAGTAATTAAATCTGATTTTTTTTCTAGCTCTGTTGCTTTTGTTAATTTTCCTAGCACTTTAATTCCGAATAAGGTTTTTACAAAACCCTCAGCCAAAGAAATGCTTGAACTTAATAGCGAAACACATGAAATCATCAATATTGATGTATTAAAAGAAATTGATGTTCATTTAGCATATTCTATCCCAAAAGAACTTGATAATATAGCAACTACTTATTTTCCGAAAGCAAAACAAAAAGCTCAACAATCCATACTTATTGATGAGTTTTCAAAAGAGTATAATACTGAGCCTACTGCCTATTTATATTTAAGTGAGAATACACTTAATATAACAGCTTTTAAAAATGAAAAACTTATTTTTAATAATAGTTTTAATTTTGAAACTAAGGAAGATATTCTCTACTTTGTTTTATTTGCTTTTGAGCAATTAAAACTAGATACTAACAATGTAAATACTTTGCTTTTTGGTGACATTACAAAAGATGATGATAATTTTAAACTTCTTTATGAATACATCAGAAATATTGAGCTAGGAGAAAGACCAAATCACTTAAATTTTCCAGATGAATTTAACACACTAGAAAACCAAAAATATTTTGGTTTATTTTCACAAATACTATGCGCATAATTGCAGGAACCCACAGAAGTAGAAGATTAATTGCTCCCGATAAACTTCCTGTACGTCCAACTACAGACAGGGCAAAAGAAGCACTTTTCAGCATAATTGAAAGTGGTTACTATTTTGATGAAAAAACAGTTTTGGACTTATATTCGGGAACTGGAAATATCGCTTACGAATTTGCATCAAGAGGAGTAGAAAAAGTCACGGCTATTGACAATAATTTTCATTGCATAAAATACATAGAAAAAACTACTAAGGAGCTTGATTTGAATATAACAGCTGTAAAATCAGATTGCATAAAGTACTTAGAAAATTGCAAACAACAATTCAACTTTATTTTTGCTGACCCACCCTATGATTATGAGAATTACCAAGAAATGAAGGATTTGATCATAAACAAAAATCTTATAAAAGGAGAAGGACTCTTAATTATTGAACATAATAAGGATACACAATTTGAAGGAGAAAATGTAAAACTTAGAAAATACGGTACTGTTCATTTTAGTATTTTCTCATTTTAAATCGTAAGACGTTAACAAATTAAAACTAAAAAAAATTCACTATTTTTGAGCTATGACAAAAATTGCAATTTTCCCAGGATCATTTTCTCCCTTTACTGTTGGTCATCAATCAATAGTTGATAGAGCTTTACCACTATTTGACAAAATCATAATCTCAATTGGAATAAATTCTGAAAAAAATCAATACTTCTCTATTGAAGAACGCCTACAATGGATAAAAGATGTTTATGGAAACAATCCTAAAATAGAAATAAAATTTTATGAAGGACTTACTGTTGATTTCTGTAAAAAAGAAAATGCAAATTACATATTGAGAGGACTTAGAGATTCGCAAGATTTTAAGTTTGAAAAAGGAATTGCTCAAATGAACAAAGACCTAAATAAGGAAGTTGAAACTATCTTTATTATCACTCCTCCTGAAATTTCTCACATTTCCTCCTCTATCATTCGTGATATCATAAAAAATGGAGGTGATGTAAGTAAATTTATACCCAAAGAAATAGACCTTTAAAACTATATAAAAATGAAATTAAGAAACCTACTTACAGTTGCACTAGCAACTTTACTTTTTGCTTGTACAAACACCAATACTAAGCAAGTAACAATTAGCGGTACTATCACCAATCCAAAAGGTGATACGGTTAAAATTATGATGAAGGACACAAGCTACATCACGACCCTTAATGAAGCTGCTCATTTCAATATTTCCTTTAATTTGGATAGTGCAACTTACCTTAGCTTTTTTCATGGAGAAGAAAGCACAGCTATGTTTTTAAAGGGAGGTGAAAATGTAAACTTGACAATTGACACTGAGCTTTTTGATGAGACAATTATTTATGAAGGATCTTCTGAATCTTCCTATTTAGCCAAAAAATATTTACTTGGTGAAAAAGCAGATATATACGGACAACTGTTTACTACTGAAAAAGAGGAATTCATTGTTAACTTAAACAAACATATTTCTGATGTAGAACAAGAACTTTCTACCGTAAACAATGAAACGTTCGTAACGGCTGAAAAAGCTAACAATGTGAAAATGGTTGAGTATTACATTGAGAAAATTGAAGCTATTGCTAATTTACCACAAGTAGGAGAGCCTGCAATTGACTTTACTTATCCTGATAAAGAAGGAAATGAGTTTTCACTTTCTACTTTTAAAGGTAGCTTAGTATATGTGGATGTCTGGGCTACTTGGTGCGGACCCTGTAAGGCTGAAATTCCTGCTTTAAAAACTTTGGAGCATGACTACCAAAATAACAATATTACCTTCCTAAGCGTTTCGGTTGACACTGACAAAGAAGCTTGGATAAATATGCTAGCTGATAAACAATTGGGTGGCGTACAATTATGGGCGAATGGATGGACAGAAATTACAAAAGCATACGCTATTAATGGTATCCCAAGGTTTTTGCTTTTTGATGCAGATGGAAATGTAATCTCCTTAGATGCACCAAGACCTTCTTCAGAGGATATTAGAGAATTGTTAGACGTTAATTTGTAAATAATTTCAAAGCTTACTGTAATCAGTTAAACAGGGTGGGGTTCATTTACTGCTACCCCGACACTTTTCTCCCCTAAAATCGCCGATTTTAGGGAATAACACACTGATTACCAAGTCCAAAACATAAGACTTAGAAGTTATTTTTAAAAATAATTTTTTAACCCCTTTTATCAGATAATGCCACCAAAAAAAGTGTAAAACGGTGAAAATTCTGGTGAAAGAAAATGGGAGTAAAAATTTTCTTCTTTTTTTAAGATCAAAATTTTCATCACTTTACATCCGTAAGTTCATATTTTTAAAAATATATTACTTTATATCTTTAAAGATAACTTATTGTAAATCAGTTTATTAAATACATTTTGTATTGTATAATTTAATAAATTTGTAAGATGAAAAAACAATTATTTGTAAGCTTTTTTGCAAGAAAAGCATTAACCAAGAAAACTGGGATGGTTCCTATATACTGTAAAGTGAGGTATAACGATACCACAGTCCAGTTTTACACCCAAATAGATGTACTTTATGTAAATTGGGATTCCAAAAGAACACGCGTTAGGGGAAATAGTAAAAAAGCGCTGAATTTAGAGTTAGAAACTATACGCGTTGATATAATAGATAAATATAATGCATTAATAAAAACCAATGTAATTATAACAGCTAAGACTGTTCTTGATTTTTATAAAAACAATACACTTATAATGAATAGTATTATAAATGTGTTTAATCAGCATAATGAAAATATGAAATCGCTTATTGGAATTGTGTATAGTTATGGTTCATATAAAAACTATATAACGACAATAAAACATTTAAAAAATTATATAAAAAAAATATATAACGCTAATGATATTTCACTCACTCAAATAGACTATAATTTTATATATAATTTTTCACAGTTTATATTATTAAATACTGAATGTACACATAATGGAATGATGAAACATATTCAGCGTTTTAAGAAGATAACTAACTTTTGTATAAAGAACAATTATATAACAAAAGATCCTTTTGTGGGTTTTAAAATTTCATTTAAAAAAACGAATCGTGTTTATATAAATAAAGACGAATTATATATATTAAAAAATATAAAATTAAATAGCAGCTTAAATAAAGTGCGTGATATATTTTTATTTGCCTGTTACACTGGACTTTCATATATAGATTTATATAATTTAAATATAAAAAACATACAAAAAGGTAATGATGGCTTAGAATGGATTTATATAAAAAGACATAAAACCGATATACCTTCAAATGTGCCTATTTTACCATATGCCTTATATATTTTAGATATATATAAAAAGTATAAAAACACAAATAGAATTTTCCCAATGATAAGTAATCAAAAAACAAATAAATCTTTGAAGGAAATAGCGCGTTTATGCGGTTTTAATAAAAAACTAACATTTCATAGTGCAAGACATACATTTGCAACAACTATTACATTAACAAATGGAGTGCCTATAGAAACTGTATCAAAAATGCTTGGACATAATAATATAAAAACTACTCAAATATATGCAAAAGTTATAGAATCCAAAATAAGCTCCGATATGTTGAAATTAAGACAGAAATCTATATAAATTGTATATAATTTGTTGAAGTTATATATAAATCTGTTGAAGTTATATATAATTTTTGTTGAAGTTATTTATATAACTAAAATAAGTCCTAATATACTTTTATTAGAGTATAGGCTATTTCTTATTGATTTGTTTTTCATATAATTGCAACTGTATTACGGCAAATACATTTTATTTTCTAAAATATATTTATGAGAAAAAAATTACTACTGTAATCCGTCAAACCAAAGTGGACTCTTTAGTGTAAAAGTCGTAAATTGTAAGCAAATTAAAAATAAAGAAATATGAAAAAGCAATTTCAAATTATAGTTTTATTAATAATGGTGCTAAGTGCAACAGCACAAACACCTTGTGACTCAATAAATTTTAATATTACCCAAATCGATACTTCTATTTGCTTTGGAGATAGTGTAGTTTTAAGTGTTGGTAATACAAATATCTATAGTGCATGTGCTTTGCCAACTAACTTGCAAAATGGATTGGTTGCTTATTATCCTTTTTGTGGAAATGCAAATGATGAGAGTGGTAATAGCAATAATGGAACCGTTAGTGGAGCAATATTATCTGCTGATCGATTTGGAAATACTAATAGTGCTTATAGTTTTAATGGGATTAATTGTTGTGGGATAGCTGATCCTGTTCAAGAAATAGTAATAACAGATACCCTGCTTGACCTTTCAAAAGATTTTACTATTTCATGTTGGATGAAATCAACGGATATTAACAAGTATCAGCAATGCCTTTTTAACTCCATAAATCATACAGGATTTGCTGTGGAACTAAATAACGAACATGTTCCAACTAAACTAATGTATGCTGTTGGACCATCTAATGCATATTGGGATTTATTATATGCTCAGGGGATTTATAATACCTATCAAAATAATACTTGGTATCATGTTTTATTTACTAAAAACAGTACTAATTACACGATATATATGAATACAACCTTTGACGGATCTTCAGTTGTTCCAAATTCGATAAATTATACAGAAAGTGTTGGTCTTAGGATTGGATCTATTGGCTCTGGACACGAGATCTTTAAAGGTTCACTTGATGACGTAGGAGTTTGGAGTAGAGCGCTTAGTTCTCAAGAGATTCAAGAGATTTATAATTATAGTCCTGCTGTTCAAACTAACCCAACTTATATTTGGTCAACAGGAGACACCACAGCAACAATAGCAGTTGCACCAAGCCAAACTACAACTTATTGGGTTACACAAAATGGTTGCACTGATAGTGTTACTGTTACTGTTTTACCAACAACATCCGACACTTCATATATTACAGCATGTGATAGTGTAGTGTGGAATGGAACTACTTATGATAGTAGTGGAACATATTCTTATAGCGGAGCAATTAATAATACAAGTTCTCTTAGTTTTAATAATACTTCATCAACCAATGTGACTATGGGTAATATTTTACTTGGTTTAAATAGGAGTGTTTCTTTTTGGGCTAAGCTTGATCAAGGAGCAATGTCTACAAATCCATCTTCTTCTGTACTTCAGTTAGCAAGTGATTTTATAGTTACATTCGGTAATTGGGGACAATCTGGACCAAAAATTGCTGTTCATAAAAGTGGAAGTTGGGTTGCTGCTCCAGTAATTGATGACGGGTTATGGCATCATTATGCAATTACTGCCAGTCACGGTTTAGGAGATAGTATTCGTTTCTATCAAGATGGAATATGGTCATCCAATACTATAGGTAATTATTCATATTCTGCATCAAATTATCCATTTACGATTGGAACTGGTCTTGCTTCTGGACTATATAATCTAGGAAATATAGATGAGACTCATGTTTGGGATAAGGTACTTAGTCAAACAGAGATAAATCAATTTCTTTTATGTCCTCCAACAGGATTAGAGCCTAATCTTCTTGGTTATTGGAATTTTGAGGAAGGTTCAGGCACAACAGCTTACGACCAAACATCTAATGGTAATAATGGAACAATTAATGGAGCAACCTATGATACTAATGTTCCATCCCAATCTTGCGGCTTAACCAATGTTAATGGTTGTGATAGTCTAGCTGTCCTTGATTTAACTATTAATTATAGTTTATCAGTTTTTGATACAACAATAATATGTTCCAATGATTCATTTTTTGTCGGTAGTAATATCTATACTCTTTCCGGAGATTATATTGATACTTTAATTACAGCAGATGGTTGTGATTCTATAGTTTATTCTCATATTATTGTGAATGATATAAATATAATTCAACAAGACACAACTATTTGTAATAGTGATAGTTTACTTCTGCAACTAAATGGTTACTGTGATTCATCACAACCTATTATTGGTAATCTATTATACTCAGCAACACAATCATTTGGTAGTTCATGGAATATTAATTGGTCTGTAAATGTTGCAAGTGATTATATTTTAAGAGTTGTTGGCACGTACGGAATTGCTAATAATTCTAATCATCTTGATGCTGCATTTAGTTTAAGTAATCAAACACCATATAATGCTATGTGTACTGGATATTTAGATAAATGGAGACTTTTAGATGGTTGCCCAGCCCGCCCAATTTCAGATGTGTATAATAGTAATCATGAGTATTTTTATTTTATAGATAATAGTGATGGAACAGTGAATATTGATTTCGCTGATGGTGCTTATGGAGATAATTCTGGTTCACTATTTATTGAACTGTATGAAGCTTATGATACTTGTGTTGATAATAATTTGTTATGGTCAACTGGAGATACAACATCTACTATTTTAGTATCCCCAAGCCAAACCACAACTTATTGGGTGCAACAAACCCAAAATGGTGTTATTTGCATTGATAGTGTTACTATTACTGTTAATTCAGACACTTCCTACACCAATATTACAGCATGTGATAGTTATGATTGGAATGGACAGACTTATACAAGTTCATCTCAGTATACTTGGTTAGGGGTTAACTCTAATGGTTGTGATTCTGTAGCTACTTTAAATCTTACGATTAATCCATCTACATCATCTACAACAGATGTAACAGCCTGTGATAGTTATGATTGGAATGGACAAGTCATAAATTCATCTGGAAACTATACTCAGATTCTTACAAATGTATTTGGTTGTGATAGTACACATATTTTAGTTGTTACAATTTTTTCTAGTAATGCTGGATCAAGTAGTGTAACTGAATGTGATACTTATACTTGGAATGGACAAGTAATTACAGGTTCTGGATCATACAATCAAACATTCACCAATGCAAATGGATGTGATTCTGTGCATACGTTAGTAGCTACTATTAATTACAGCAATACAGGTACAAGTGCAATAACCGCTTGTGACTCTTATTTATGGAATTCACAAACCATTACAACTTCTGGTAATTACAATCAGACTTTTACTAATGTAGCTGGTTGTGATAGTGTACATACTTTAGTTCCAACAATCAACTATAGCAATACAGGAACAACTTCAGTTACTGCTTGTGATACTTACTTGTGGAATGCTCAGACTATTACTTCAAGTGGAAATTACGATCAAACTTTTACTAATGTAGCTGGTTGTGA
>CAJQHO010000011.1 GCA_905478185.1 uncultured Flavobacteriales bacterium
AATTGAAAAATCACTTTGGGTTTATTTTGCTGATAAATTTAAAGTAATTATAGCAGATTTATCAAAAGAAACTGTAAGCACACACTTTTACTCTAATGCTATTGATATCAATACAGAAAAGCAATTTATCGCTCTTTTAGATGAATGTGAATTTGCGCGCTATGCACCTGCTAGTAATAAAAACGCACAAATGGGAGATATTTTAAATAAAGCCAAGCACATAATTATTGAAGTTGAAACTGCCTTAAGATGAAATTAAAAACTCTCATTATCACCCTCCTAGTAAGCATTAGTTCTTTTGCTTCAGATCAACTTTTTGAAAAGGCAAATAGAGCTTACAATAACTCAGATTACACTTTTGCTATTCCTCTTTATGATAGTATTTTAACTATAGGATTGGAAAGCAGTGAACTATACTACAACTTAGGAAATTGTCATTATAAAGCACAAGATTGGGCAAATGCAATATGGCATTATGAAAAAAGCTTAAAACTAAAGAAAAATGACAAAACCATACAAAACCTTGAGCTAGCAAACCTCAAAATTATTGACCGAATAGAAGAGATTCCTCAGCTTTTTTATAAAAAATGGTGGAGTAGTTTTATCTCAATATTTAATACATTTTCTTGGCAACTAATCAGCATTTTAATCATTTGGCTTGCACTTACAATAAAGATACTTAGTCAATTTACTAATTACAAAAAAGAGCACTTTTTAAGTATTTTGTATTCTCTTGCGCTTATCAGTATGTTTGCAACTTACAGCTCTTACCAAGGAAAAATAACTAAAAAAGAAGCTATTATTTTCACCTCATCAATAGTTGTAAATAGTGCTCCAACAACAAACAGCACTAACTTATTCTCTTTACATTCAGGAAGTAAAATTGAGATTTTAGACACTATTGGAGAATGGATAAACATTAAAATTGCAAATGGAAGCAGTGGTTGGATAAAAGAATCAGGTTGTAAGATTTTATAAGTAATATTAGTTATTTTCATCTAGAACAAATCAAGTATTTTTTTCGTATATTTGTAACCTACAAAAAAAAACTCCATTTAATGAAAAGATTCTTAATTTTATTTTTTACGCTATTTACTTATGCTTTTTGTTATTGCCAGGGGGGTGCAGGACCTGTTCAATCGTGCGCATCTCCAATACCAGAAATTTGTAATGGGTCTTTATATCCTGCCGCTACTTCAGGGACAGCAATTGCTCCAGCTGGGACAAGTCTTAATTGTGGTTTTTCTGCAATTACTGAATATGGATCATTTTACTTTTTTGAATCCAACACTAATGGTCCATTAAGCATTAATATTACTCCTACAGATGTAATAGGAATTCCATATCCAAATATAAATACTTCACCTGATCTTGATTATATTTGTTGGGGGCCATTTAATGATATAACAACAATGTGTGATCTATTAACAAATCCAAATCAAGAAGATTGCAGCAATGCTCCGGCTACTACACAAGAAGTTTTGCAAATAACAAATGCAGTAGCTGGCGAGTTTTATGTTATTCTTGTTGCGAATTGGGCTGCATCAGGCTCAACACCTGACCCATGTTTTATTCAATTCACAGCAACAGGCCCTAATGATGCATTTGGAGGGCCTAATCCTGGAGATGCTGGTGCTGATGCTGGAAACCCAAATCCACTTTTATTTTGTGATACGGATCCTCAAATGAACTTAATTGACCAATTAAATGGTCAACCTGTCAATAATGGCACCTGGACTTATAATGGAAATTCTGTTCCTGGAACTTTTGACCCCGCAATTGATCCTCCAGGCATTTATACGTACTCAATTTCTGGAAGCTCAAGCGGTACTTGTCCAGGGGATGATGCAACTGTTAATATTGATGTCTTTAGCGCTGCAAGTATTGCCATTACTTCACCTTCAGTTCTCTGCTCAGATGAAAACTCATTTACTCTAACAGGAACACCTCCTGCTGGCTGGTCAGTACAAGGTAATGGAGTATTTACAGATAATCTCGGATCAGTAATAACTGATTTTGATCCAGCATCAAACATGCCTGGATTACATAATATAACTTATACTTATACCCCTCAAGGATGTAACCCAATACCTGTTGGAGGAACCATATTAATAAACGAAGCACCAACAGTACTACCAAATGATGTAACTACAAACAATCCATCTTGTTTTGGATACAATGATGGTAGTGCTTTATTAACAGCAAGTAGCGGGCAACCAGCTTATATTTTTAATTGGTTTGGAGAAGATCCTTTAGCTTTAACCGCTGGAACATTTAATTATACTGTTACAGATGCAAATCAATGTTCATTTTCAAGCAGTGTTACTTTATATGACCCATTAAATACGACTAGTATTATAAACGAATATAACAGTAGTTGTTATGGCGCAAATGATGGCGCAGCAAGCATAACAATGCTTGGAGGGGTTACACCTCCAGGAAATGTTTCTTTATTACCATATTGCGCATCAAATCCATCACCAGATTTTGATGCTCAAGCAGCTACATATATTGAGCATGTAGAGTTATCTGGAGATAATAGCTCTCAAATTGATAATAACACATCAGGTATTAATGATTTTTATGAAGATTACACCGCAACTATGTATGCCGAGATTACGGAAGGAAATCTATACACGATAAATATTACTATTGGAGATTTATTTGGAGGAAGTTATCCAGGGGGGGCAAAAGTATTTATTGATTATAACATTGATGGTGATTTCTTAGATGCCGGTGAAGATATTGGGATTATACCTGTTCAGGCTACACCTGGAACATCAGTACCTTTAAACTTTATTGTTCCAACTACAGGAGCTTTTGGTGCTACAAGGATGAGAGTTGTTGCTTGGAGTACATATGACTTTACAACACCAAATGACATAACTGCATGCGAGTCTCCTGTTTTAGGAACTTTTTCACAACCTTGGTTTGGAGCTACTGAAGATTATTCTATTGTTTTAAATGCACCAGGATTTTCAGCCACATATTTATGGGATAATGGAAATGCATCTGACAGTATAGCAAATCTTGGTCCAGGGACATATTATGTTATTATTACTGATACCGAAACAGGTTGTCCAATTCAAGATTCAGCAGTGATTACCGAACCTGAACAAATTACATTTAACCCAACAATAACTGATATTAGTTGTAATGCTTTTACTGATGGTACCGTCACTTTAAACCCTTCTGGTGGAAATGGAGGTGCTTATAATATTAATTGGGGGGGAATTGACAGTTCTGCGCTAGGAAATGGCAGTTATACAGTAACTGTTACTGATCCATCTACTATTACAACTGAAAATACTATTGCTTGTTTTAATGACACTTTAATCACACTTGTTGAACCTGGTTATTTTAGTGTTGACTTTGCAGTTTCTGACCATTCGATTTGTGCTGGAGATCAAATAAATCTTGAATTTGATTTCAATTCTAATGGAGTTGCTCCATTTACAATTAATTATAATGCGAATGGACCTCAAGCTGAAGGACCTGTAAATAATAGCGGACAATATAGTTTCTCTGTTTCGCCAAATATTACAACAACTTATTCAATAATTTCAATAGTTGATGCAGATGGTTGTATCAATCAAAATACTACTAATAACGAAATTGTGAATGTAAACCCATTACCTAACATGAATATTGCAGTTAATCCTAACCCTATCTGTGTAGGGGATAACTCTACATTAATCATGAACAATAATATAGGAACTCCACCATTTAGTGTTGATTATTCTATTGCTGATGCAAACGGAACAACTACTGCAAATGAGGTATTTGGATCTGGTGGATTTAATACTTTGATAAATCCAATAACAACAACAGACTACACATTAACTTCTATTACTGATGACAGCACATGTACAAGTTCCTTATCAGCAGTTGCAACCTTAGTTGTAAATGAGATACCTCAGCTAGTTACATCTTATTCTAATGAGTTATGTGATGGTGATTTAGTAGAAATTGGTTTAGATTTTACTGCAGGAACTCCACCATTTAATGTTGATTATACTTTTAATGGCGCAAACACTAACACTGTTATTAACTTCCAAACAGGGGATTTAACTTTAATTGCAACAGATCCTTCTAATATTACAATTAACTCTATTACTGGTGCAAATTGCTTTAAACAAATTGATGAGGATATTGTTATCACAATTAATTCACTTCCTATTGCTACACTAAGTGGAGATGGTTCGATTTGTGAAGGAGGAACAACCGACTTATCTATAGTAACTACAAATGGCGCTCCTTTATATGATATTGAATACACAAATGGAACTGAGAATTTTACTTTAACTGATATTGGAGATTCAACAGGAATTTCTACTGCTACAATGGGACTTTATACTCTAGTAAGCGTAATTGATCAAAATGGTTGTGAAGCCACAACACTAAATGGACAAGCAAATGTAAACATCAACCCATTACCAGATGTTGCTCTAGTTGCTTACCCATTACAAACTGAAATCACTGATCCGCTCATTAATTTTATTGATAAATCAACTTATTTATCTTTAATGCCAGGAACATGGGACTTTGGTGATGGTAGCGGACAAGTTTCTAACTTAGGACATATTGATCATATGTATGCAGATACTGGAGTCTATATTGTTTCCTTAGAAACTGTTTCGGATAGTGGGTGTACAAATATCGCATACCAAACAATTATTATCTCTCCTACATTTACAATGTATGTGCCTAATGCATTTACTCCAAATAATGATTTAGATAATGATTACTTTTTACCAATTGTTGATGGCGTACAAGAATATGAATTAAGTATTTATGACAGACTAGGGAAAAGGGTATTTAGAACAGACAAATACACTAATGAATATTGCACAACTGGGTGTGATGAAGCTTGGGATGGAAAAATTAAAGGCAGTAGTGATTTCTGTACAATTGGCGTATATGTTTACCATATAATTGTTACGGATGTAAATGGTAAACTTAGAAATTATGAAGGCACAGTAAGCTTAGTGAGGTAGGTTGAAAAAAATAACATTCATATTATTAGCAATATTATTTAGCAATATTATGAATGGACAATGTCTAGGATCTCAATCTTATACTCTATCTCCAGCAGGGCCATATACAGCTGGACAAAATGTTACTGTTACGTATACTTTAAGTAGTTTTAATCAAGTGAATTCTAACTGGATTATTGCTTTTGATATTGATTATGGAAATGGTTGGGCAAATATTAATCCAGTGTCAGCACCTGGAAATCCAGGAGGATCTTCAGGCACATGGATTTGGGATACGCAAAATACATATCCTAGTGGTTTAAATTTTGGTCCAGGATATAGATTTCAAAATTCATCATGGTTTAATCCTGATTGGGGGACATCTTCAACAGGTCCATTTACTTTATCATTTAATTTACAAGTTGGGAATTCGTGTTTAAATAATGATTTGTCAATTGATATTAGTGTTATTGGCGATTGTCAAACTGGAGGATGGAATAATGGATCCTGCTGCCCTATAACTTCTTTTTCTATTTATTCTGGAACGTCATCTGGAGGAGCTAGTAATATGAGTATAATTGACAACATAACAAATATAAGTTGCAATGGACTATCAGATGGAGCAATAGATTTAAATATTTCTGGAGGAACACCTCCTTTCTCATTCTTATGGTCTAATACAAGTGTATCTCAAAATATCTCAAATTTATCAGCTGGAACATATACTGCTACAATTACTGATAACCAAGGATGTATAAGCAGTGAATCATATACTCTAATTGATCCTTCAGTTTTTAATCCAACAATTAACACATCTAATGTAAGTTGTTTTGGGTATAATGATGGTTTAATTGAAGTAGTAAACGAACCTGCATCTACAACATATCAGTGGTCAAATGCTACTTCTGCAAGTAGCATAACCAACATTGGTGCTGGAAATTATTCTGTTGATGTATTTAACATGAATGGTTGTCAATACACTGAAAACTTTACAATTACTGAACCTACAGAGATAATCGTTACTTCATCATCAAATGATGTAAGTTGTTTTGGCTTAAATGATGGAAATATTGATTTAGTGATAACAGGTGGTATACAAAATTACACTGTAGATGTTCCGCCTTACTCTCAAGTACTCTCAGCTGGAGCAACAAATTATTACAGCCAATCAGTTTTATCCCCTGGAACTTATAATTACTTAGTAACTGATGATAATGGGTGTGTAGTTACTGATATAATTGCAATAAATGAACCATTCTTACTGTCAGTAAATTCTGTTTTAACAAATGTAAGTTGTAATGGAGAATCTTCAGGTACAATTATTTTAAATACTACAGGTGGAACTGCTCCTTACATTGAAGATTTTGGAGGAAATAACCCGATTCAACTTGCAAATGGAAATTACATCTATACTGTTACTGATGACAATGGATGCACAGTAACTGATAACTTTACAATAACCGAACCAGATTCTTTGTTGTTTACCATTGACACAACAGATGTGAGTTGTGCTGGTTATTATGATGGAACTGCAACTTTAAGTATTTCTGGAGGAACAAACCCATACAATACAAATTGGAATGGTAGTAATCCTAATGGGCTTACTGCAGGACAACATAATTTCACTATTACTGATGGAAATGGTTGTACTTCTTCAGGAAGTGTAATAATTAACGAACCACCAGGTATGGCTTTAGTAATTGATGAATTTGATGTTAGTTGCTATGGCGGAAATGATGGATCAGCATCTCTTACAATTTCTGGAGGAGCTGGAGCACCTTACAATACTGATTGGGGAGGTGTAGATGAAAACAATCTGAGTGCAGGAAATTTTCCAGTTACTGTATCAGATATAAATAATTGTTCAACTACCGGAACAGCAACAATCAATGAACCATCTGAAATTATAGCTAACGACATCACCAATAATGTAAGTTGTTTTGAATTTGCTGATGGAAATACATTATTGCAAATTAGTGGAGGTATTTCCCCTTATACTGAAGATTGGTTTGGAATAAATACAAATTTATTAGCTCCAGGGAATTATGCATATCAAATAATAGATGGGAATGGTTGTGTTAAAAATGGGAATATTAATATTACAGAACCTGAATTGTTAGAAATCACATCAATTGATGTTGTAGATGTTGATTGTTATGGAGAGAATACAGGTTCAATAAGCCCAAATGTAATTGGAGGAACGATTCCATATTCTCAAGATTTTGGCATGTTTAACCCTTACTATTTAACTGCTGGAGATTATCCTTTTTCTGTTACTGATGCTAATGGTTGTTCAACAAACAGTACAGCTACAATTACACAATCAGAAGAAATTTTCTTAGACTTTATTGCGACAAGCCCTATTTGCAGATATGATGAATCTACTTTGTCAATACACATTTCTAATTCTGATTTTAATAATTATACCGTTTCTTTGCAAGATTCAAT
>CAJQHO010000012.1 GCA_905478185.1 uncultured Flavobacteriales bacterium
TGACATGAATTTTCCATTGTCAGATCTAAGCACTAAAACATTAAGATATATTCAACATAATGTGCATGATTTTGGTTGGTTTGCTGATAAGCGTTTTCATGTTTTAAAAGGTGAAGTTGAATTGCCAAATACAAAAGAAAAAGTAACTCTATGGACAATGTTCACCAATAATGAAGCAGACCTCTGGAAAAACTCTATAGAATACATGCATGATGCAGTTTATTATTACTCCCTCTGGAATGGAGATTACCCTTACAAACAATGTACTGCTGTAGATGGAACAATATCAGCTGGAGGTGGTATGGAATATCCGAATGTTACTGTAATTGGGGAAAGTAGAACTGCAATTGCCTTAGAGGAAGTAATTATGCATGAAGTTGGGCATAATTGGTTTTACGGTATGCTTGCAAGTAACGAAAGAGATCATCCTTGGATGGATGAAGGATTGAATTCATTTGATGAATTGAGATATATGCGTTTAAAATATCCAGAGCACAACTTGTTAAATAATGAAATTCCTCATTTTTTCACAAAAATGCTTGATTTAAAAGATTATACAAATAAAAATATTCAAGGGGAATTGATGTATTTTATGAATGCTTGGACAGGTAAAGACCAGCCAATTGAACTACATTCTTGTAAATATACAGGCATGAATTATGGAGGAATAGTTTACTCAAAAACTGCAATTGTTTTTGATTATTTAATGGCTTATTTAGGAGAAAATATGATGAATAAATGCAAACGCACTTATTTTGAAAAATGGAAATTCAAACACCCACAACCTGAAGATTTAAGAGCAGTTTTTGAAGAAGTAAGTGGTAAGAATTTATCATGGTTTTTTGATGATATGATAAAAACAACTAAGCATCTAGATTACTCTATTTCAAGTATTAAAAAAGAAACTAAGGACCTTTTGATCACACTTAAAAATAAAGGAGAAATAAACGGACCTGTAATTATTAGTGGTGTAAAAGATGGAAAAAGCATGACTCCACTTTGGGTAGAAGGATTTGAAGGAGAAAAAACTGTTCGTTACTTTAATGGAGATTACGATCATATCCGAATTGACCATAATGGATATATGCCTGAGATAAATCGTAGTAATAACATAATGCGTACAAAAGGGATTTTTAAAGCAACTGAGCCAATAAAACCACAGATTATTGGAAGCTTATATCATCCTGAGAAAACACAAATCTTCTTTCATCCAATAATGATTTATAACATTTACAATAAGCATTCTTATGGATTAAAAATTTATAATCAGTTTTTACCAAAAGGTGGGTTTGCTTATAAAGTTATTCCATTGTACAGTAATGGAACAAAAGATTTTACTGGTGAAATAAAGCTCTCTTACAAAAAGTTTAGTCAAACCGCCAAATACCATAGCTTAACATTAAGTGTTGATGCTAGGCAATATCTGTATGATTATAACAAAGAATATACAAGGATTACGCCTCAATTAAATATTGAATTCAAAAAACCTTCTTTAAGAAGTAAAATCTATAAATATTTAAATACCTCTTATGTTCATTTAGTAAAAGAAGAGGAAACTCTAGGTTTTATTAATGCACAGTTTGGTTATGCAAACAACAGAACTATTAATCCATTTTCAGCCTACTCTTCAATTGAAAAAGGATATAATTATAGCAAAATTCAATTAGGTGGCTTTTTTCGAAAAATGATTAATCAAAAAAAGCAGCTCAATATTAGAGGGTATATAGGCTATGTAAATACAGAGGATAATATATATAACTTAAAAATGAGTGCTTGGAACGGATCAGATGATTACATGTTCAATGAAAGGGTATTTTCTAGAGATAATAGCTCTAACCACAACTTACCATACCAACAACAATATTTCTCAAGAGAAGGTGGGTTAAAGCATTTTACAAATGATTCTTTAAATTCAAGTCAATTTCTTGCATCAACATATATTGATTATAATTTACTCAAAACCATGTCATTATATGCAGAATTGGGAACAAATGGATCTAAAATTGCATATGGAAGTGGATTTACACTTAATGCTATTGCAAATGGCCCTGGATTTAATGGAGGATTACAACTTTACCTCCCTTTAATCACAGAGGAAAGTGTAGTACATTTTGATAACTATTCAAATATCTTAAGATTTAATTTGTATTTTAATCTGGGAGGATTAAAATTTGACTAAGAATTAAAATATTTTTCCAGGATTTAAAATCTGATTCGGATCAAAAAGTTTTTTAATTCCTTTTTGTAGTTCTATGTTTTTATCAGACAAAACAATACCTAAATATTCCTTCTGAACTAAACCTATTCCGTGTTCACCACTAATTGTTCCTCCTAAATTTTTGGTAAGTTCAAATATTTCTCTGATTCCAAAAGTGAGTTTATTGTTCCAATCAGAGTCAGACATCTCTCCTTTTATAATATTTACATGTAAATTTCCATCTCCTGCATGTCCATAGCAAACTGATTTGAACCCATATTTTGCACCAATTTTTTTTACTCCTATTAATAGTTTTGCTAATTCAGCTCTAGGGACTACAGTATCTTCTTCTTTATATACCGAATTTGCTTTTACAGCCTCACCTACCGCTCTTCTTAATTTCCATAATTGTTCTTTTTGACTTTCACTATCAGCAAGAAGAATCTCTCCACAATCAAATTGTCCCATAACTTCAGCAATTTTTTCACAATCCTTATAAAGTAAATCAATATCATTTCCATCAACTTCAACTAAAAGATGAGCTTGTACATCTTCTAGTATTTGAATTTCTACATCAGTGTATTTTATTGTCCAATCTATCGCATCCCTTTCAATAAACTCTAAAGCTGATGGAGTAATTCCAGCTCTAAAAACTGCTGATACTGCTTCACAAGCTTTTTCAGCAGAAGAAAATGGTGCGAGCATGCTAATATCTTTGGTTGGCAAAGGGATAAGTTTGAAAACAATTTTAGTAATAATCCCTAGAGTACCTTCACTTCCAATCATCAATTGTGTTAAGTTGTATCCAGTTGAATTTTTAAGAACATTCGCTCCTGTCCAAATAATTTCTCCAGTAGGTAAAACAACTTCCAAGTTTAAAACATAATCTTTTGTAACACCATATTTCAGTGCTTTCGGACCACCAGAATTCTCTGCCAAATTTCCACCTAGAAAACAACTTCCTTTACTTGCAGGATCTGGCGGGTAAAAAAGTCCCTTCTCCTCTACTGCATCTCTAAAAACTTGATTGATAACACCCGGCTCAACCTTTGCTTGTAAATTTCTTTCATCAATTTCAATAATAGAATTTAACCGTTCTGTACTTAAAGCAATTCCTCCTTTTATAGGCAAACTTCCGCCACTTAAACCAGTTCTTGCTCCACAAGGTGTAATAGAAATTAATTTATCATTGCAATAGGTTATAATTTTTGAGATTTCCTCAGTAGTTTTAGGTTTTAATACTACTTCTGGCGGATAAGATAAATCCTCAGTTTCATCACTACTATATTCCAGTAATTTGTCTTCATCTGAAAAAACAAAATCAGTACCAACAATTTCTTTTAAAACTGCTAAATCATCAATATTTATCTTCTTGTATTCCACATCACAAATTTAATTAAATTCGCCACAGCTAATTTAAACTTACAATTCAAAATGAAAAAATTACTAACACTTTTACTAGCACTATTAATTATCACTCCAACTTTTGCTCAAAAAAGAGATATTACACTTGATGATTTATGGAAGAATTATACCTTCTACCCTAAAAGTTATAGTGGACTGAACTCAATGAATGACGGTGAGCACTATGTAACAATGGAAAAAACTGATAATGGACAAGAAATTATAAAATATAGATTTAAAAGTGGTAAAAAAGTAAGAACCCTTTTTAAAAGTAATAATTTTGAGATTCCAAAAGTAGGTAGGTACACCTTTAGTCAGGATGAAAAACAACTTTTATTAGCAACCAAAACTGAGGGAATATATCGTTATTCTAGCAAATCAGTATATTACATTTACAATGTATTTACAGATAAACTCAAGAAGCTATCTGATGACAAAGTTATGTATGCTACTTTCTCACCTAATGGAGAAAAAGTAGCTTATGTCCTAGAAAACAATCTTTTTATTCAAAACATTAAAAGTGGAGCAATAACACAAGTTACAACTGACGGAAAAAAGAACCATATTATAAATGGTGCTTCTGATTGGGTTTATGAAGAAGAGTTTGCATTGGTTCGTTCCTTTGAATGGGCTCCTGATGGAGAGCATATTGCCTATTATAAATTTGATGAATCACAGGTAAAAGAATTCTCAATGGATTTGTTTAAAGGAGGCTTATACCCTACCCAGGAAGTGTTTAAATACCCTAAAGCAGGAGAAGATAACTCAGTTGTAAAAGTGTACTTCTATAATTTGGAACAAGATAAAAGCACTTATATTTATACAGAGAAAGATTACGAATATATTCCAAGAATTAAATGGACTAACAACCCAAAAGTTTTAGCCCTTTATGGAATGAATCGCCATCAAAATGAATTGGATTTTGTTCTAGCAAATGCTGAAGATGGAAGTAATAAAGTACTATTTACTGAAAAAGACAAATATTTTATTGATATTCATGATAACCTAACTTTTTTACCAGAAGATAATTTTATTTGGACTTCTGAAAAAGATGGTTTTAATCATATTTATATAAAAGGTTTGGATGGATCAGAGCAGCAGATCACAAAAGGAGAATGGGAAGTAACTGCATTTGATGGTGTTGATAGTGATAAAATGGAGATATATTACAGATCAACAGAAGAGGGATCAATAAATAGAACACTTTATGTGCAAAATTTGGAAACTGAAGAAAAAAGAAAACTTAGCACACAAATTGGAGATAACTCAATAAAGTTTAGCGAAAACTTTAAATATTACATGAATAGTTACTCCAATGCTAATACAGCTCATTATTATACGCTACATAACTCAAGTGGAAAACAATTAAAAATTCTAGAAGACAATGCTGAATTTAATAAGGAAATGGAAGAATTCAATTTAACTGAGAAAGAATTTTTCACTATCAAAACTGAAGATGCTGAACTAAATGCTTGGATGATTAAACCACCTGATTTTGATAAAAACAAAGAATATCCTCTTTACATGTTTTTATATGGAGGTCCAGGTTCGCAACAAGTAACCAACTCTTTCGGCTGGACGAATTACTACTGGTACCAAATGCTTGCTCAAAAAGGATATATAGTAGCATGTGTGGATAATAGAGGGACAGGGGGGAAAGGATCAGAATTCAAAAAAATGACTTACAAAGAACTAGGGAAATATGAAACTATTGATCAAATAAATGCCGCAAAACACTTTGGTAACTTATCTTACATTAATGCAAATAGGATAGGTATTCAAGGCTGGAGTTACGGAGGTTATATGTCATCATTAGCAATTACAAAAGGAGCAGATGTATTTAGTCTTGCCATTGCTGTGGCTCCAGTAACCAATTGGCGTTATTACGATAATATCTATACAGAACGCTACATGCAAACTCCACAAGAAAATGCAAGTGGATATGATGAAAATTCTCCAATTAACCATGTAGATAAACTAAAAGGACATTATTTATTAGTCCATGGAAGTGCTGATGACAATGTGCATGTACAAAATACTATGGAAATGATTTCTGCATTAGTTAAAGCAAACAAGCAATTCGATTTGTTCATTTATCCTGATAAAAACCATGGGATTTATGGCGGTAATACACGCTATCATTTATACAAAAAAATGACTGATTTCATTTTAGATAATCTATAACGGAAATATTTACTATTTTCGGCAACCTAATTTATTAAACAAAATATGACAAATCAAGACCAACAATTATTCGGACATCCTAAAGGATTGTTCTATTTATTTTTTGCAGAATTATGGGAGCGATTCTCCTATTACGGAATGCGTGCATTACTTATGCTTTACATGGTAAATGAGTTTTTTACTTACATTACTGATGAAGCATATCGTGAGGAAGTATCATTTGGTGTCTTTGCTGCTTATGGATCATTAGTGTATGCAACCCCAGTATTAGGAGGTATGATTGCCGATAAATTCATTGGTTTCAAAAAATCTATTATGTTAGGAGGTATTCTAATGGCACTTGGACATTTTTTTATGGCTTTCTATTTTAAAAGTGATGTTCTTGGATTTGAAGTTTCTGCTATTAACCATTTTTTCTTTTATGCTGCTCTTGCACTTTTAATTGTAGGAAACGGATTCTTCAAACCTAATATTTCTACCATGGTAGGGAGATTGTATCCTGAGGGAGATGACAGAAGAGATTCTGGATTTACTATATTTTATATGGGAATAAACGCAGGCGCCTTTTTAGCACCATTAGTTTGTGGTTGGTTAGGTTATGAATATGGATGGCACTATGGTTTTGGGGCTGCTGGAATTGGAATGATTGCTGGTTTATTAGTCTTTATGAAGGGTATGAATGATGGAGTATTTGGTGATAATGGTCAACAACCAACAGAATATATAGAGAAAAAAATGTACGGAATTCGTACAGATTACTTTTTCTATTTAGTAGCAGCACTTATGGTACCTATTGCAGCATTCTTAGTTAAGTATAATGCCTTAGAAGTATTAGAAGGAATGCATTTACATTCTGCATTACTTTCTTTATTAGGAGTAGTTATCTTAGGTATTCTGGCTAAAAAAATGATTGAACTCTCAAGAATGGAAGTCTTCCGTTTATTTAGTGTTTTAGTTTTAACCTTACTAATTACAGTGTTTTGGTCTTTCTTTGAATTAGCAGGTACTGCAATTACTTTATTTGCTGAAAGAAATGTAAACCTTACATTATTAAATGCTTCTCAAACCAATGCAATTAATCCTGGTTATATTATCTTCCTAGCTATACCATTTTCAATGATGTGGGTATATTTATCAAAAACACAAAGAAACCCAACTACTCCTAACAAATTTGCTTTAGGTATTTTACAGTTAGGTTTAGGATTTTTAGTATTTGCCATGAGTGCACAATATATGGATGCTGCTGGTCGTACTCCTTTTATGTTCTTAATGATAGGTTATTTACTATTAACAACTGGAGAATTATTCATCTCTCCAATTGGGCTTAGTAAGGTAACTGAATTATCACCAAAAAGCATGACAGCCTTTATGATGGGAGTTTATTTCTTATCCTCATCTTATGCACATTATATCTCAGGAGCAATTGCCAAATTAACTACCTCAAATGAATCGGGAGTAATTCCTGAGCCAGGTTTTATGACTACAATAATTGAAAAGGTAACTGGTTTTGCAGGAGGATATTCTGAATCATCAGTAGAAGGCGTACAGTCTTTAGTAAGTTATACTTCAGTATTTACACAAGTAGGTGTAGTTGCAATAGGAATGGCTGTTTTAGCGTTCCTCTTATCGCCAGTACTTAAAAAATGGATGCATGGCGTTCACTAAAAAATTAATTAAAAACAAAAAACAAATGAAGAATTTATTAGCAGTATTATTAATTGGATTTTCTCTTAACGGATTTGCACAACAAAAAGAACTAGTATGGCATACTGATGTAGACAAAGCTATTAATTTATCTGTACAATCAGGTAAGCCATTATTCTTTTTCTTTACTGGTAGTGATTGGTGTGGTTGGTGTATTAAACTACAAAAAGAAGTCTTCTTCTTGCCTGAATTTAAAAAATGGGCAACTAAAAATGTAATTCTAGTTGAGCTTGATTTCCCTAGAAGAACTCCAATTTCTGATGATTTGAAAAAACAAAACAGAGAGTTAGCAAGTATGTTTGGTGTAAGAGGCTATCCTACTGTTTGGTTAGTTACTCCTACTATTTCAGACGGCAAAGTTAACTTCAACAAACTAGGCTCTCAAGGTTATGTTAGAGGTGGTCCATCAGCTTGGATTGCTGGAGCTAACAAAATCTTAAAAAAGTAATAAAATGAAAAGGATAGTTATTCTTTTATTGGCTCTTGCTCCTTATTTTGTTTTCTCTCAAGGGCAAGTAACAAATGAAATCAATTGGATTTCTTTAGAGAAAGCAAAAGAATATGCCAAAAAGTATGATAAAAACATTTTTGTTTACTTTCATAAAAAGGATTGTCCTTATTGTGAAGAAATGAAAAGAGAGACTTTCTCTGACCAAACGGTTATTGATCTTATCAATCATAATTTCTTTCCTGTAAAAATTGATTCAAGAACTAAAGATACAATACGTTACAATGGGATAAAATATTCTAATCAACAACCCATATCACATGGATCAACTTTTAGGCATGACTTTTATCATGAAGTTGCAAGATTTAATCGAAATGGAGAAGATTTAACTACAACTCCAACAATAGTTTTGTTTAATAGTAAATTTGAAAAAATTAATGTGCTGCCTGGGAAACACGTTAAACCACTTCTTTTAAGAAAGATTAAACCTTATATAAAATAAAAAAAGGAGTTGATACTTAAATCAACTCCTTTTCTTTTTTAAATGGGTGACTGATGGGATTCGAACCCACGACCCCCGGCACCACAAACCAGTGCTCTAACCAACTGAGCTACAATCACCATTTAGCGGCTGCAAATATATAATTTTATAGCATATTGATGAATAAACTTAATACATTTGTACCTTATGAAAATTGAGACTAAAAAACTAAAGCTAGAGGTTGAAGGAATGTCTTGTGCTAACTGTGCTGCAGGAATCAAAAAGCACTTAGAAAATATAGGGTTACAAGATGTAAATGTAAACTTCTCAACTGGTGAAGCTAGTTGGGAAAATGATAAAAACCAAGATAAAAATAATGTTGCAAAAACTATTATTAGCCTTGGTTATAAGATAAAATCATCATCAAAAGAAGATGAAAAAGGGTTATCTAAAGTAGAAAAATATTTCTATTTCACTTTAATTTTTACACTTCCTCTTTTTTCACACATGTTCTTCCCAAAGGGTAGTGTCATTCAAAATCCACTTTTACAATTTATACTTTGCCTTCCAGTATATATTGTAGGTGTCTCGTATTTTGGGAGAAGTGCTTGGGGATCGATAAAAACAGGTGTTCCAAATATGGATGTGCTAATTTTTACAGGCAGTTCAGCTGCTTTCTTCTACAGCATATATGGTTGGTTAATTAATTATGGTACACCAGCAGTACATCATTATTTATTTTTTGAAACAAGTGCAACTATTATTACTTTAGTACTTCTTGGAAATGTTTTAGAACACAAATCTGTAAAGAAAACAACTACAGCAATTGGGGATTTAACTGCAATACAAAAAGTAATCGCTAAAAAAGAAATAAAAGGAAAAATTACAGAGGTTAATTTTGAAGATATTAGAGTAAATGATATCCTTGTTATTAATTCTGGTGATAAAATTCCAACAGATGGAATTATCATTTCTGGGACATCTTATATAGATGAATCCATGATTACAGGAGAAAGTATTCCTATTGATAAAACAATAGGAGATGAAGTAATTGGAGGAACTATTATTACTGATGGAAATCTAAAAATAAAGGCTACTAAAATTGGAGATGACACTTTACTTTCTCAAATAATTGAATTGGTTAAAAATGCGCAAAACAATAAGCCTAACATCCAAAAACTAGGTGACCAAGTAAGTGCTGTTTTTGTTCCTGTTGTTTTAACTATCTCTCTAGCTACTTTTTTTATTGGACATTATTTTTTCAATATTGAAATACAAGATGCTTTCTTAAGATCAATTGCAGTACTCGTAATTTCATGCCCATGTGCAATGGGATTGGCAACTCCTACAGCAGTTATGGTAGGAATTGGTCGTGCAGCAAAAAATGGAATACTTATAAAGGGTGGTGATACCTTAGAAAAATTAGCGAGTATAAAAACTATAGTTTTTGATAAAACAGGAACACTCACGACAGGGAAGTTTATTGTATCCCAATTTACTGTTCTGGATGGTGATGAAAATGATGTTAAAAATATTATTTACAATATTGAACAGCACAGTTCACACCCTATTGCAAAATCTTTATGCAATGCATTCCAAGAAAATAGTAGTCTACTTAAACTATCAGATATTACTGAAGAAAAAGGAATTAGCATAAGTGCTAATATTGATGATAATATCTATACTATTGGCTCATCAAAAATATATTCTTCACCAGAAAAATATGATTTATTTGTGTTAAAAAACAAGGAACTTATTGCTACTCTTAACATTAGTGATGAACTGAAAACAAATACAGATTTAGTTATTTCATCCTTACATAAAAGAGGCTACACTACTACCCTTTTAAGTGGGGATAAGAAAGAAAAATGCAATCATATAGCTTCTGAATTAGGAATTATAACAACTTATAGCGAACAATTGCCACAAGATAAAATTGAAAAAATTGAAAAATTAGTAAGCAGCAATAAAACAGCAATGGTAGGTGATGGTATAAATGACGCTCCTGCCCTTGCAAAAGCAACTATTGGAATATCTTTAGGTAATGCAACACAAATAGCTATACAATCAGCAGATGTAGTGCTATTAAATAATGAAGATTTAAGTCAACTTCCACAAACAATGCAAATTGGTAAGCATACTCTACTTACAATAAAACAAAATTTATTTTGGGCCTTTGCTTATAATATTGTTGCTATCCCGATAGCGGTAATGGGATTACTTAACCCTATGTGGGGGGCATTGTTTATGGCATTTTCTGATGTTATAGTTATTGGAAACTCAATTAGGTTACGCTATAAGAATATTTTTTAGTATCTTAGCGTCCTAATTTTTTAAAAAATAAATAACAAAACAATATGAAAAAAACAATTACAATTATTACTAGCATATTATTTGCTGTTAGTTTATCTGCACAAATCAAACCTGTCAAAATAGCTAAACATTTAGTAAAAGCAGAAAACAACAAAATTATCAGAAGTGGTGATGAAGTATTATCAAATTTAATGATTAACCCAAATCCACATACTTTTCCTGTGCTTAATTCAAATTCAAAAAGTACAATAACATCAGAGGTTATTGGATGGACAACTTATGATTTACAAACAAATAATTCAGTTCAAAATAGAATTGTTGTTCACGATAACGGAACAATGTCTGCTGCCTGGACAACGTCATCAGAATTAAATAGTTCTTGGTCAGATAGAGGTACTGGATATAATTATTATAATGGTACAGCTTGGGAACCGGCAGTAGCACCTCCAGGGCCATTTACCCCAAGAATTGAAGACTCTCGAGTAGGATGGCCTTCTCTTCTATCTTTAGGAAATGGAGGAGAGGTTGTAATGACCCATTCTACAGAGTTCAACATTCTTAATACTGCAAGCAGACCTTCTATAGGAAATGGTACATGGAGTAATATTAATGTAAGTGAGGATTATCTAATATGGAACAGATCAGCAGCAGGTGGCCCAGATGGAAATTCTATTCATATGGTAGCTCTTACTGAGCCTAGTGGTGGAACCTGGACAGGGCAGATATATGAAGGTTTAAATGGAGCTCTTTTATACTTTCGTTCACTAGATGGAGGAGTTAGTTGGGATACTACAATGCAAATATTACCTGGAATGGACAGTACTCAGTTTATTGGATTTGGTGGTGATAATTATGCTATATCAGCAAGAGGAGAAACTATAGCTCTTGCTTACTTTAATGGCTGGGCTGATTCATTTATTATGAAATCTACTGACAATGGAGAAACATGGACAAAGACTATCTTCATAGACTTCCCAGTTGACAAATATGTTACTGATAGCGGTCTAGATTTGGATTCTGATGGTTTTTCTGACACAGTTTACTCTACAAGTAATTCAGGTGCGATTTTAATTGATAATAATGATATGGTGCATGTAACTTATGGAAATATGCTTCTACTTGATGCTGATTTAACTGATGGTGGCTCATCATATTTTCCAACCACAAATGGCTTAATGTATTGGAATGAAAGTATGGGTTCAGGTACCCCTGGAGGTTCTATGGTAGGGCCATCTCTATGGGATTATGACAATGGTTTATACATTGCTCAAACAGAAGATCTTGATCAAAGTGGGGCTGTAGAATTATCTATTAATGGCGGTGGTAATTATGGAAGTGGAATGACAACAATGCCAAATATGGGTATAGATGCAAATGGAGGAATATGGGTTTCTTACTCAACTATAGTTGAGTCTGTAACTAATGGAGATCAAGACTTTAGACATATTTTTATTACTAAAAGTACTGATGGAGGTTTAACATGGAGTTCATCTGTTGACGTAACACCTCATGATGATTGGAACGGAATGCAAGAATGTGTTTATGGATCAATGAGTCCAGTAGTAGATGACAAAATAAGGATTGTGTATCAATTAGATTTTGAACCAGGAAATACATTAGGGGCAGATGCAGATATGGTTGACTACAATGCTACAGTTTACCTGGAGATTGATACAGTTGGTTTATTTGATAATACATCTACTGCAGTAATTGAATTAGACAACACTAACTTAAAAGAAGATTCAAGAATATTTGACTTACTAGGTAGAGAATGGAAATCTGATTTTGCTGACTTACCAAAAGGAGTTTACATTATTGACGGAAAGAAAGTATTTAAAACTAAGTAATTAGATTTAAACACATAAAATTAGAAAGCCGAGCAAATGCTCGGCTTTTTTTGTGTTATAAATTTAAAAGGGAATCAATCTTTGGGAGTTGGTGTACTACAAAACCCTCAGCATATCCACAATTGGATTGCCTTCCTAAATTTTTAGCTCTATAAGTAACGCTATCCAAAAACCCTTGAGAGGAAATAATAGTTTCTGATTCCTTACTTTCAGGATTAAAAAACTGAGTAGAATAAGCTTTAACAGCATCTAACTTTAAATCCATTTGAGTTGAAATATCTACAACAATATCAGGGTTAATATCATTAAATTGTATGTAATGATAAATCGCTTTTGGTCTCCAAATTTCTTGTCCTGTTTCAATCTTTTCTAACCCTGATAAAAAACACGCATCAATAGTAATTTGTGATGATCTAGGATGATCAGGATGCCTATCAGAAATTGCATTAGTAATAACAATCTCAGGTTGAAATTCTCTAATCTTTTTAATTAAAGCTAGTTTATGCTCTTCATCATCCTTAAAAAAACCATCTTTAAAGTTCATGTTTTTACGGATTGCAACTCCCATAATATCAGTTGCTTTTTTAGTCTCCTTATCACGACTTTCAGCTGTTCCTCTTGTGCCTAACTCACCTCTAGTAAGGTCAATAATTCCAACCTTTTTACCTTTTTGAACTTCTTTAATAATCGTACCTCCACATCCTAATTCTACATCATCAGGATGAGCTCCAAAAACAAGGATATCTAATTTCATATTAATAATATTTTTTATATCTAATTTTCCCAAGAATTGCCGATACAACCATCAATGCAAATAAATAATACACAAATGTTGGTATTGGCATAGGATCTCCAGCTGCATAAGAGTGCAAACCAGACAGATAATAATTAACTCCAAAATAAGTCATTATGATTGTCCAAATAGCAAACATAGAAACCATATTAAAAGTAAATTTACTTCTAAGCGCTGGGATAAATCGCATGTGTAAAACAAAAGTATAAATCAATACGCTTACTAAAGCCCAAGTCTCTTTCGGATCCCAACCCCAATATCTACCCCAAGACTCATTTGCCCATACACCACCCAGAAATGTTCCAACTGTAAGCATGAAAAGCCCAACCTCAAGCGTTTTTTCATTAATAATTGTAATCTCAGTAAGTGTATTCTTAAGCTTCATTTTATTGTCAGAATTTGTAAATACAATAAGCCAAAGAGAAATTAAACCAAGAATAGCACCTAAAACTAGGAAACCGTAAGAAGCAGTAATAATTGCAACATGAATCATTAACCAATAAGACTTTAAAACAGGTACTAAATTTGTAATTTCAGGATCAAGCCAATTAAGATGTGCAACCATCAATAATAAACCAGAAACTACTCCTGTAGCTGCCAAAGTAAGCACTGATCTTTTTGTGTAAATAATACCTGAAAGGATAGTTGCCCAAGCAATGTAAATCATTGACTCATACCCATTACTCCAGGGAGCATGCCCCGAAATATACCACCTTGCCACTAAGCCAAATGTATGAACAATAAATCCAGATATTACTAACCATTTAAGAATTGAAATAAAAACAGAAACCCACTTTTTCTCTTGAAATAACTGAACAATTACAAAAGAAATAAGTAATAATCCTAAGATAAAATAATATAAAAAGAGCTTAGAAAATAACCCTAACTTATTAGTGGTTATCTCTAAATTAATTTTTAATTTTTCAGGCAAAACCTCAGCACCATATCTTGCTTGAAACTTATGAATATAGCTTACAATACTATCAGCAGATGACCAATTATTATTGTCTATCCCATCTTTAATTCCTCTAAAATACATAGGCATGATATTAGCCACAAAAAGAGAATCATTTCCTGAAAATTCAACAACTGAAGTATAAGAAAGCCAAGTATTATTGGAATCATTAGGTAAAGGGAATAACCGAAAAATACCACCACTAAAAACAGCAAAACAAATATTTACTCTTTCATCAACTTTAATTATATCTTTATCAAATTGCCCTCTGTCTTTTGGTAATTTTTCATAAGCTTGTTCTACATCTTTAGTTAATAAATAATGCCCATTTTCACCAAAAAAATCATTAAAACAAACGCTAATATATTTTGAGTTTAAATCAGAATTATTTAACAATTCTCTTAATTTTTGATGACTAACCTTAATAATTGGCTCTTTACTCCAGGAAACAGGATCATGCATCATGCCAATAATTACTTGGGTTGCTGATTGATTATTATATTTACCTTTCCCATAAATTTTTCTCAAATATTCTGAAGTTTGCGTATGAACTGGTTTTAATCTTCCACCATTATCCTGCACTACCAAAGCATCAAAATTTGCAATATGATTAGCAGGAATTACATCAGTTGCAAATACTGAATTAGAGAAAATCAAAGGCAATAATATAACGACACTTAACTTCTTTAATTTTTGAGTTAAAGAATTATATCTTGTCTTTTTAGTTAAGAATACAAGCACAAACCCTAGAATTAATAAAAAGTACCCAATATACGTAACTAGTGTACCCCACCAATCATGATTTACAGAGAGGATTGTTCCTTTTTCATCTTTGTCATAAGAAGATTGAAATAATCTGAAACCACCATATTGTAATACATTATTCATAAATATTCTATGCTCTTCTTCATTTTCACCATCCAAAATACTTACTTCTGCTGCATACGAGCTCGGACTCATTGAACCTGCGTATCTATCCAATTGAAAATCTCTAAGCTTAACCCTAAAGGGAGTTGTGTAATATTTTGAACCATAAGACAGTTTGAAATTCAAATTATCTATAGCAAAAACCTCATCACTTCCAGCATATCCTTTACCGCCATAAAGTGTAATTAAATGCTCTTTTCCATTAGCCATTACTTTAACAATAAGGGCATCCTCTGCCCCATCAACCATAACGTTTGAAGTAGAAATAGGGATGTGTTTTGCATTATCTAAAACATTTTTCAATACTATATTTAAGCCATTAATAGTATGTAAAGTCCTTTTGTTAAATAAGAAATTTTGCAAAGAATCAAAAGAAGAAGCCTCTCTAGTATCCATACTCATTACATGTACAAAATTTGGAGAATTGCAGTATATTAAATCACTATTAGAAGAGAAGTTTATTGCATCAACTATAGGATTATTAAAAGTAAAAACTTCTCCTTTAATTATTCTTTGTTCTTTATCGGATAAAAACTCATCTTGCATGCCATTTTCACCTGGTACAATCAGGTGTAACATTTTCTTTCCACCTTCAAACCCTACAAATAAAGAATCCTTAACATTAGGCAAAAATTCAATAGACCTTATAGCAATATCATTTTCCTTAAAGTTAACATTTATATTAAAAATATTAGATGTAATTCCTGACAAATACAATTTCTTATCATACTTATACTGATGTTCTTTATCATCAATATGAACCTGTAAAAAAGTATCATCAGATATGAACAAATTAGTGGAATCTCCTTCTCTGATATGCATCATTCCTTCATAGGAAATATACCTAGTAATCCCAGCTCCTATTAAAATACAGATAAATGCAAGATGAAAAGTTAAAGCTGCTATTTTATCTAATCTGAAAAGCTTACGTTTAATAAGATTATTAATCATATTATAAGTAAGTAGAATAAGGATGCCTTCAAACCACCATTTACTAAAAATTAAAGCTTTTGAAGTTGATCTTCCAAAATCATTCTCAATGAAAGTAGCATAACCAATTGCAAAGGCAAAAAGCAAGATTAAAATACTCATCAATTTCATTGAAGAAAGAAACTTTATTACTCGATTTATCATATCAGAATTTTATGCGGCAAAATTACTAATATTTATTAAGTTTGTGATTAAATTAAATGAAATGAAAAATATCATTTTAATAGGCTCAGGAAATGTAGCCACACATCTAGGGATTAATTTAAAAAATAACAATTTTAATATTGTTCAAGTAATAAGTTCAACTTTAAAAAATGCTGAAACTCTTGCAACTAAACTAGATTCTGATTTTTCAAATAATATTTCTGACCTAAAAAAAGCTGATTTAATAATTGTTGCTGTATCAGATAACGAAATTGGGAATGTTGCAAATCAAATAATCAATACCCCTATCGTTCATACATCAGGAAGTGTTGGATTAGAAGTGTTTAAAAACAATAATAATGCAGGTGTTTTTTATCCATTACAGACTTTTAATACAAATGTTGAAGTTGCTTTTAAGGAAGTTCCGATTTGTATAGAAGCAAACAACAAAGATTTTGAAAAAGAAATTATCAAACTTGCTCAAAACATTTCTGAAAATGTAGTAAAAATGGATTCTAAACAAAGAAAACAACTGCATATAGCAGCAGTATTTTCTTGCAATTTCACCAATCAAATGTTCGCAATATCTGATGATATTTTAGAGAAATCCAATATCGAATTTAAATTACTTTTACCTTTAATTAAACAAACTGTAAACAAGCTTAAAACAAAAAAAGCAATTGAAGTTCAAACTGGCCCTGCAAAAAGAAAAGATCTTGAAATTATAAAACAACATCTCAACCTAATTTCAAATAAAAAAAACAAAGAGATTTACAAGCTAATAAGTGAGTCTATCATCAAAACTCATGAATAAATTTTTAGAATTTACAAAACTAATTAGGCTCAAAAACTTAATAATGATTGCACTTATTCAAGTACTGATTAAGTACACGCTTATTAATGTATATTTAGACAATTTCACTTTGAATAATATCAGATTTTCATTTTATCTAATTGCTTTGATTTTAATTGTAGCTGCTGGTTATATTATTAATGATATTTATGATATAGAAACTGATAAAATCAATAAAAAGGAAAATCAGATCATTGGGAATTCAATAAGTTCAAAATCTGCTTTCAACTATTATTATTTACTTAATTTTATAGGAGTTTTATTTGGATTTTATATTGCACTTTCAATTGGAAAAACTGCTTTCGGTTTTATATTTATTTTCTTTGCATTTAGCTTATGGAGGTATTCAAAACAACACAAAACTTCTTTTGCAACTGGGAATTTTCAAGTAGCATTTCTAACAGCTTTAAGCATCATAAATCTTATATTATTTGATTTAGTTCCTATCGGAATAAATAATGAAAATGGCTCATTAATGATATCAAAAATAATTATGTTTTATGCAGGATTCTCATTTATTACAACTCTAATAAGAGAAATTGTTAAAGATATAGAGGACTTAGAGGGAGACCAAAAAATTAATGCAAAAACATTAGCAATCACTTATGGATTAAAAAAATCAAAAAACGTTGTTATTGGTTTAACGTCTGCAACAATTATTTGTATTGCATATTTTCAATACTTTCAATACAGTGTTATTTCTACCCAATTTGAGTATGAAATATCTATTTGGGGAGTAAATGATATCTCAATTATTTATACTCTTTTCCTACAAGTATTATTTCTTTTTTTTATCTGTAAAACTTTTAAGGCAATAAATAAAGAAGATTTTCATTTTTTAAGTATGCTTAGCAAAATAATCATGTTGGTAGGAATACTTTCAATTCCAGTTTTCACTCTTTTACATCAGAACTAATGCTTACAGAAAAATTAAAGAAATACAACATTATACTTGGCTCAGCTTCCCCTAGAAGAAAAGAACTCCTCAAAGGAATTGGTTTGAATTTTTCAATAAAAATTACTGATAAAGAAGAGTCTTACCCAACTGACTTAAAAGATATTCAAATTGTAGAATTTCTTGCAAAACAGAAACAGGAATTTCTTTCCAAAGAATTAAAAAGCAATGACTTGTTGATAACAGCCGACACAATTGTTAGTCAAAAAGGAGAGGTTTTACACAAGCCAAAAGATAAAAATGATGCTAAAAATATCCTTTTTAATTTATCAGGAAATAGCCACAGAGTAATAACAGGTATTTGTATAAAAACACTAGAAAAGGAAGTTACATTTTCAACAATTACCACAGTTCATTTTAATAAATTATCAGAGATAGAAATTGAATATTACATTACTAAGTTCAAACCATTTGACAAAGCTGGATCATACGGAATACAAGAGTGGATTGGGTATATTGCAATTGCAAAAATTGAGGGTTCTTACAATAATGTTGTAGGGCTACCAACTGCTGATTTATACCAAAAATTAAAATTATTCATCTAAAGGATCTAAAATTCTTATCTTTGCAACAAAACCAAAAAATGTTAAAGATCAAATTTAGTTCAATTGTCAAGATATTTATCGTTCTACTTTTAGTGCAGTCATGCACTCCAATGAAAAAGATCACTTATCTTAATAACAATCAAAATAGTGAAGGGGACGTATCTCCTATACCACCAAAACATCATTTAGAAATAGGTGATATTTTAATGGTAAAAGTTATCAGTAGGAATGAAGAATCCAACAATCTTTTTAATTTAGAAACAAATACAAATAGCGCAAACCCTACTCTAACTGCTGCAAATTTATATTTAAATGGGTTTACAATTAGCCAAGAAGGGACTATTGACATTCCTAATGTTGGGGAAGTTTTAGTGATAAATCAGACTCTTGAAGAAGCTGAGGAAACAATATTAAAGAAGGCAGAGGAATTTCTAATAAACCCATTTGTAATAGTAAAGTTAGCTAACTTTCAATTTACAATACTAGGAGAAGTAAATGTATCTGGGAATTTTCCAGTTTACAAAGAAGGACTAACAATTTATGATGCAATTGCAATGGCTGGAGGAATTAATGACTTTGGAAACCTTACAAAAATTAAGATTATACGTTCTGAAAATAATAATAAAAAAATTCATAAAATTGATTTAACTTCAAGTGACATTATAACTTCAGATTTTTTCTATTTAAGAAATAATGATTTGATTTATGTACAGCCTCTTAAATTTAAAGGATTTAAAAAATCACAATCTCAATTACTACTTTCAGCATTAACAACTTTTGCAGTTTTATTTAATGTATATTTAAAATTCTCAGAATAAATTTATGATTGAAAATCAAAATCAGCAAGAAGAAACTATTGATATTAAAGCCCTAATTCTGAAATACTCTCAATACTGGTATTTCTTTTTACTTTCAATTTTATTTTTTGTTTGCTTAGCCTTCTTAAGTAACAGATTGACAGTTCCTGAATATAGCGTTTCAACAACATTACTGATACGAGATGATAACAATACTCAGCTTGGAGCGGAAAACCTATTAGAAGGCTTAGAGCTGTTTAGCGGAAAGCAAAACATAAAAAATGAAATTGTCATTTTAAATTCTTACACAAGTACTGAAAAGGTTATTAGAGAACTTAAACTTGGACTTAGTTACCATCAACACGGATTTTTTCAAACAAATGAACTTTTTGAAAACTCACCTATTACTGTTGAATTAGACTCCAATCACAACCAAATAACCGAGACTGTATTTAAGATTGAAATCCTGAATGAAAATGAATTTCGGGTTTTAGCCACTACAGATGATTTATTTCCTTACAACTTACAAACTGAAAAGTTTGATAAAACATTATTAGCAAATATTAATCTTGATAAAACTTACAAGTTTAATGAAGAAATCAAATCTGAATACTACTCATTTTCAATAAAGAAAAGTATCTTTTTTAATTTAGATAAAATCAAAAAAGGAAGACTGAGCTATTCTTTTAAACTTCACCAAAACAGGGGGTTAGCACACAATCTTATTAATAACATTATCATTAATCCTATTAATAAAGAAACATCTATTCTGAAACTTAGTATTAAAGGGAAAACGCCTAAGAAAAATATCACTATTCTTGATAAAGTTACAGAGATATACATTAGAAGTGGCTTAGATGAAAAAAATATTATGGCAGTTAATACCATATATTTTATTGATGATCAGCTTGCTATAATTCAAGATTCATTAACTAATATTGAAAATCAAATCAAAAGTTTTAAACAACAAAACGCTAATCTTGATTTGGTGGACAAAGAGTTTGGTACATTTTTTCAAAAACAAAGACTAGACAATACACTCTCAGAGCAATCTGTAAACATTAGGTATTACGAATCATTATTATCCTACTTAAAAGAAGATAAAAACGCAAATTCAATTGTGTCGCCAACTTCAATGGGAATCAGTAATCCTGAATTAAATGGTCTGATCAATCAGCTTTTGCAACTTTATGCTAGAAAAGGCGAATTACAAATTACAACAACTGAAAAGAACCCTGCTTATCAAGCTGTTTTATCACAAATAAAACATACTAAAAAAACTATCATTGAAAATGTTAGTAACCTAATTGCTTCTGCTACAATTTACGAAACAGATCTTAAAAGCAGAATTAATACCTTTAATTCAAAAATCAGCACTCTACCAGCAGCTGAAAAAGAATATCTTATTTTAAAAAGAAAATATGAATATAATGAGCAAACAGCAATTTACTTACAGCAAAAAAGATATGAAGCATCACTAGCAAAAGCAGGTACAGAATCAGATCATAAAGTAATAGACCCTGCAAGATTAGACTCAGAAATACCGATTAAACCGAGAAAAAGTTTAGCTTATTTTATTGCAATTTTACTTGGACTCTTTATTCCTATTGCAATTATTTCTTTAAGAGGTTTCTTTAGTGACACTATTTATAGTAAATCAGACTTAAATAACGCTTCTAATATTCCAGTTTTAGGTTTAGTTGGGCATAGCGATAAAGCGACAAGCATGGTTGTTTCTACTGCTTCAAAATCAATTATTGCAGAATCATTTAGATCATTAAGAACTAATATTCAATATTTAGCTGCTGAAAAAGAAAAAAAAGTTATTACAATTACCTCATCAATTGGAGGAGAAGGAAAAACCTTTACTGCTATGAATCTTGCAGCAATATTTGCGTTATCAGGGCATAAAACTATTTTAATTGGAGGTGATTTAAGAAAACCTAAACTCCATAATGATTTTAATCTAAAAGATGATGCGGGCTTAAGTAATTTTTTAATAAATAAGTCATCATTACAAGATGTAATTACTCAAACTGAAATTGAAAGCCTAGAAGTTATTGGGTCAGGCCCTACTCCACCAAACCCAGCTGAACTTTTAGATAGCCCAAAAATGCAAGAATTAATAACTGAACTAAACAAAACTTACGATTATGTTATTATTGACACACCTCCTATTGGACTAGTTACTGATGGTGTAATCTTAATGCAACATGCTGACATTAATTTATATGTAGTTAGACATGGATACTCAAAAGCAAAATCATTAAGTATAGTTAACAACTTATACGAACTAGAACAAATTAAAAATGTTCATGTTATTATTAATGATTTTAAATATTCATCTTCAGGCTATGGGTATGGATATGGCTATGGATACGGGACATCAGGATATGGTTATTATGAGGAAGAATAAAACTAGCAATAACCACTAATATTAAAAGCCCGATTTTATTGAACTTTTTCTTTCTATAATCCTTTTATTTTTATCAGTTTTGTAGAAAATTTAAAAGTATGAGCAACAAGAAAGGAACACCAGCAAATAAAATACAAGATTTACAGTTTTTTGGAGAGTTTGGAGGGGTAAACCCATCCATTGCAGATTCATCAACCTTTACCTATTTAGCAGGTAAAACTATGGGAGATGTATTTGAAGGAACACAAGAAGGGTGTTACCTTTATTCACGACACACAAATCCATCAACATCATACTTAGCACAAGCAATTGCTGGAATGGAATATACAAAAGGAGCTATTCTTTCAGCTTCAGGAATGGGAGCAATTACAACTACACTTTTGCAATGTTGTAGCACTGGTGATGAAATAATTAGTAGCCGTACAATTTATGGTGGTACTTATGCTTTTATGAAAAACTATTTACCAAAGTTTAACATCAAAACAACTTTTGTAAACACAACTAAACTAGAAGAAATTGAAAATGCAATTACTGACAAAACAAAAGTAATTTATTGTGAGACAATGAGTAATCCTTTATTAGAGGTTTCAGATATTAATGCTATTGCTGAAGTTGCAAAAAAACATGGTATTAAATTTGTAGTAGACAATACCTTTACTCCTATGATTTTTTCTCCAGCAAAAATGGGAGCTGATGTTGTGATTCACTCATTAACAAAATTTATTAATGGCACTTCAGATACTGTTGGTGGAGTTGTTTGTTCTGATGAAGAGTTTATTGGAAGTATGATTGATGTAAATTCAGGAAGTGCTATGCTTTTAGGTCCTACTATGGATGCCGTGAGAGCTGCAAGTATTCTTAAAAATATTCGTACACTTCACTTAAGAATAAAAAAACATTCTGAAAATGCTCAATACCTTGCTGAAAAATTCCAAGCTGACAATTTAAGAGTAATTTATCCTGGTCTTGAGAATCATCCTCAGCACGAAATGATGAAAAAAAGCATGAATGACGGATTTGGTTTTGGAGGTATGTTGGTTCTCGATACAAAAACTAAAGAAAAAGCAAATACATTAATGGAAGAAATGCAAAACAACAACCTTGGTTATTTAGCTGTAAGTTTAGGGTTCTACAAAACATTATTTTCTGCACCAGGTCTATCTACTTCATCTGAAATACCTGAAGAAGAAAGAGAGACAATGGGGCTTTCTGATGGATTAGTTCGTATCTCAATCGGACTAGATAATGACATTGAAAGAACTTACAATACTATGGTGGATTGTATGAAGAAGGTTGGGGTTTTATAGATAAATGTTATAAAATCTTAGCTTAGTACAACATCAATTTTTCTTTTATCTTTACATCTTAAAAAAATAAGATGACAGATAAAAAAACACCTTACTTTTTCGCACTTTTACCAATTATAGTCTTAGTTGCACTTTTAGCATATAATGTATTCTTATATGGAGACAATTCTCTTGGGGGAGCAAATCAATTAGCTTTACTTTTTGCTGCAGCAACTGCATCAATAGTAGGAATAAAATTTGGATCCAAGTGGAAAACTATCTTAGATGGAATTAGCAAAAGTATTTCGAGTACTACTCCATCGTTAATAATTCTATTACTTATTGGAGCTTTAGCCGGTACTTGGCTAATAAGTGGTATTGTTCCTGCTATGATTTTTTATGGTTTGCAAATCCTAAACCCTAAAACATTCCTATTTGCAACAGCAATAATTACAGCAATTGTAAGTTTAGCAACAGGAAGCTCTTGGAGTACAATAGCAACTATTGGTATTGCTCTTTTAGGTATAGGACAAGCACTTGGATTGCCAACAGGTTTGGTTGGTGGGGCAATTATTTCTGGCGCTTATTTTGGGGATAAAATGTCACCATTATCGGACACTACAAATTTAGCACCTGCAATGGCTGGTTCGGATTTATTTACACATATAAGATATATGATGTACACAACTATTCCTTCTTTTGCAATTACACTTATCATTTTTTTAGTAATTGGATTTACTTTTGAATCATCAGGAAATCAAGATATAAATATGCTCTTATCAGCTATTTCTAATTTATTCAACATAAGTGGGTGGCTCTTTTTAGTTCCAATTTTGGTAATTGCGCTTATCATTAAAAAAACTCCAGCCATTCCAGCATTATTAGCAGGAACACTCTTAGGAGGCATCTTTGCTATTATCTTTCAGCCAGATGCTGTAATATCAATTACTAGTGCTGAATCATTAACTTTTAGTTCGGCTTATATAGCAGTTATAAATGCTATGGGAAGTGAAATTTCTATCACAACTGAAAATGAAATGATTAACAATTTACTCTCAACAGGTGGTATGTACGGAATGCTTAATACGGTTTGGCTGATTATTTGCGCTATGATTTTTGGTGGAGCTATGGAGGCAACAGGACTTTTAAGAAGAGTTGCTGAGCCTATAATTAGTTATGCTCAGAGCACTGGGAGTTTGATTGCAACTACAGCAGGAACTTGTGTATTTTTCAACATCACAGCATCTGATCAGTATTTAGCAATTGTAGTTCCTGGAAGAATGTATGCTGATACTTATAAAGAGAAAGGTCTTGCTCCTGAGAACTTAAGTAGAACTTTGGAAGATGCAGGAACTGTTACTTCAGTTTTAGTTCCTTGGAATACTTGTGGAGCAACTCAATCAGCAGTTTTGGGTGTAGCAACCTTTGCTTATTTGCCTTTTTGTTTTTTCAATCTTATTTCTCCACTTATGACCATTGCTTATGGTTACCTGGGGATTAAGATTAAAAAGTTAGAAAATAAATAACTATATTTGAAGCATCAAAAAGTTTCTTGTCTATGCATTTCTACTATCATCTATCCTCTCCTACTCTCAAGGGAGTTTAGTACTTATTGGAGGTGGTGGAGAAAGCAATGGAGGCTGGAGTGACGCTCCATACACTTGGGGGCTTGACCAATCTCAAAACAAAAAAGTTGCAGTTATTTATTATAGCACTTCTACTTCATGGATTCCAGAATATTTTATGGATTTAGGTGCTTCTGATACTGCCAAATTTGACATTGACAATCTTACTTTAGCGAACTCCCAAGCTACTTACGATAGTTTAATGAACTATGATGTGTTTTTTATAAAAGGTGGCGACCAATGGGATTATTACAACACTTGGAAGAACACTAAGGTTGAAGATGCTATTACCGATAAATTCAATCAAGGAGGTGTGATAATGGGAACTTCTGCTGGAATGGCAATTTTATCTAAACTGATATTTACAGCAGAAAACGGAAGTGTCTATCCTGATGATGCAATGACTGATGAAAATGACCCTGACATAACTTTAGTAGATGATTTCTTAAATATTTTTTCAGAATATATATTTGACACTCATTTTGTGGAAAGGGGAAGACTAGGAAGACTTATTCCTTTTTGTCTAAACACCTCACTATCACCTTTTAATAATAGTCATTTTAAAAATGGATTGGGAGTTGATGATAGAACTGCTATATGTATTGATAGTAATAATATAGGTGAAGTAATGGGCTCAGCAGCAGTAACAATAATAGAAAGGATCTTTAGTCCATTAAATCAAGACCCAAGAATTTCACAGTTAATAAACAGACAAAAGTTTAACTTCAATACTTTCCAGGTAATTAGTGCTCCTGGGGCATATACAATCACACAACCCTCTCAAATATTTTATCAGAATTATAAAAACACACTATTTGTTTGTGGTAGTGATAGTCTTGAGCATTTTGATAATTTTATTATTGATTTGGATAGTTTTAGCGGTATCCCTCAAGAAAATATTTATATATATACATGCAATCCCAATAGAGCTTCACTCATAGAAAATAAAATCAATAACTTAGGAAACCCTAACACTTTTATTATTGATATAAATAATGGAGATTTACTTCCTAGTTCTGACTTTACAACTTCTAACAAAATTCTTTTTTATGAGAATGATTGGAGTATTTTAAATGATTTTTTGAACAATACAGTAAATGGTAATATCCTTAAAATAAAATTAAGGGACAATGTAACAATTACTGCCTTTGCTGGGCAAGATGCAAAGTTTGTAGGGACAACTTTTTGCTCTAACATTCATGATAATATTTATGGTGCATATTATGGTGAATTAGAATTTGAAAAAGGATTAAACTTGATTAAAAGCTCAATATTTATGCCTAATACCTTTGATAAGTACACTAGTGACTATTACGAAAATACTCAATCAGCCGTAACTTGGGCAATGGTAAAAGATACTTTGAAGTACGGTCTTTACTTACCTTATAATGGACACCTGAAAATAGCTCAGAATGCAGTATACAAAGTAGTTTACATCAGAGGAGTAGCGCCAATTATATTAATGAATAATGAAACAAAAGTAAATACAACATCTTCAATGTTTACTCATCACAAAATTTTTTAAGGCAAGCAGTAAGTTTTAAAGAATTTTCATTAATTCGTTACTACTTAGCATGGGGAAGTACAACAACAGTTGGATTTGGAGAAACTACAAAAGAAAACGGAAAACTACAAAACATCACAAATATATTAGGAGAAAAAACAAAAGCAACACCAAATACTCCTCTATTTTATAAATATGAAAATGGTAAAGTAGAAAAGAAAATAATTATTGACTAAGAAAATAAGCCTTTTAAAACATCAACTACATAATCAACTTCTTCTATTGTATTGTATTTGCTAAATGAAAATCTAACTGATGGTCTCTTTGAATTAGGATTAATCTCCTGAATAACATGAGATCCTTTATTACTGCCTGATGTACATGCACTGCCTCCACTACACGCAATTCCTTTAATATCTAAATTAAACAACAACATCTCAGCCATTGGAGTTTCAGGAAAACTACAACTAAGCACAGTATGTAAGCTATTATCTATATCATCACACATACCATTAAACTTAACTTGAGGGATATGCTTTTTCAACTCAGCTATCATATGAGACTTAATTCGCTTAATATATTCTGTTTCCTCTTCCATTTTTTCATAAGCCATCTCCATAGCATGAGAAATTGCAGCAATACCAATTAAATTTTCAGTTCCAGCACGCATATTTCTTTCTTGAGACCCTCCACTAAGTAATGGTGAAATTTTAATGTTATCAGATATATATACGAAACCAATACCTTTAGGTCCATGAAATTTATGAGCGGATGCTGCTATAAAATCAACATTAATTTTTTGTAAATCATAACTATAATGAGCCATAGTTTGTACAGTATCAGAATGAAATATTGCATTATGTTCTTTGCAGATATCTCCAATAGCAGTAATATCCTGAATAGTTCCTATCTCATTATTTGCATGTAAAATAGATACGAAAGTCCTTGGGTGACTTTCTAATAACTCTTTAAGGTTTGATAATGAAACCTGACCCTTTTCATTTACTTCAACATACGATAATTTAATCACTCCTGACTTTTCTAACTCCTCCAAAGGATGTAACACAGCATGATGAGAAAGCTTAGAAGTAATAGCATGAGTAATATTATGATCTTTTATACCACATTTAATAGCCATATTATCAGCTTCAGTCCCGCCAGAAGTAAAGAAAATATTTCCTGGAGATGTATTTAAAAAATTTGCAATTTTTTTTCTACTTGTCTCAATAATACTTCTAGTTGCGCGCCCAAAAGAATGTTGTGATGATGGATTTCCATAATGATTTTTCATTATATCTGTCATTACATCAATCACTTCTGGTGCCATTGGTGTAGTGGCGGCATTATCAAAAAAAACTTTTATCATATTTTATATCAATTCTTTAATCTCATTAATCATATCATGCGCAAATTTATTTGCTTTTTCCTCTCCTTCACTCTCAGCATAAATCCTAATTATCGGCTCAGTATTTGATTTTCTTAAATGAACCCAACCTTCTTGAAAATCAATTTTTAGCCCATCAATAGTTGTGATTTGTTCATTCTTATATTTCTCCTCCAAAGTTGTAAGAATTGCATCAACATCAATCTCAGGTGTGAGCTGAATTTTATTCTTTGAAATAAAATAATTAGGATAACTATCCCTTAGTGTTTTTGCAGAAATTTTTCTTTCAGCAAGTTGAGTCAAAAATAAAGCCACACCAATTAATGCGTCTCTACCATAGTGCATTTCAGGGTAAATAACCCCCCCATTGCCTTCTCCTCCTATAATTGCATTTGTTGCTTTCATTTTATCTACCACATTCACCTCACCAACTGCTGAAGCCTCATAACTTCCATTATGATTATTTGTGACATCTCTTAAAGCTCTTGTAGATGAAAGATTAGAAACTGTATTTCCTGGAGTTTTACTCAATACATAATCAGCAACTGCAACTAGGGTATATTCCTCTCCAAACATACTTCCATCTTCACAAACCATTGCTAGCCTATCCACATCAGGATCAACAACAATACCAAAATCTGCTTTTTCTTGAACAACTAATTTTGATATTTCTGTTAAGTTTTTAGGTAAGGGTTCAGGATTATGTGGGAATTTTCCGTTTGGCTTGCAATATAATTTCACGCACTCCACTCCCATTTTCTCTAGCAATCTTGGAATCATAAATCCTCCTGTTGAATTTACTGCATCTACTACAACTTTAAATCCTGCAGATTGCACCAAATCAACATCTACTAAATTCAAGTTTAAAACTTCCTCAATATGCTTATCGTTAAAGGTATCATCAAAAGTATATTTTCCTAAATCATCTACTTCTGAAAAAGTAAAAGCATCATTTTCAGCTAACTCTAAAATTTCCTCTCCATCTTTTGCAGATAAAAACTCTCCTTTATCATTCAAAAGTTTTAATGCATTCCATTGTTTAGGATTATGACTAGCAGTAATAATTATTCCTCCTGCTGATTGTTCTATCTGAACAGCAACCTCAATAGTTGGAGTAGTAGAAAGGCCTACATCTAAAACATCAAAACCACAACCAATTAAAGTTCCTGAAACAATACTACTTACCATCTCTCCAGAAATACGTGCATCACGACCAATAATTATTGTATTAGAGCTACTAGACTGTTTTCTGATAAAAGTAGCATAAGAAGCTGTAAAACGCACGATATCCAAAGGAGTAAGTGCATCTCCTACACAACCTCCAATAGTACCTCTAATTCCTGAAATTGATTTAATTAATGTCATTTTCTGCTTTTGATTTATTGCGACAAAATTAAAAGAATTATCTTATATTTTTATCTTTGTAAAAATTAAAACTGCAATAAATGAATTTCTTTTTAACAGATATTCCTGAAAGAACAAAAAAACCAAGGGAAAACGGACTAACAATGATGATGGATAAAGGATTAAGTATCAATGATACCAAAAACTTTATTGACATGTGCGGACCTCATACAGATATAATAAAACTAGGATTTGGAACATCTGCAATTTCACCACATATTGAAACAAAAATAAAATTATACCAAGAGGCAGGACTAATGATATACTTAGGAGGAACATTATTTGAGGCATTCGTTATAAGAGGAATGTATGAAGATTACAAAAAACTACTAAGAAAATGGGGCTTAAATATGTGTGAAGTGTCAGATGGGAGCATAGAAATGAATCACATAGAAAAATGCAATTATATTAAAGATTTATCCAAAGAATTTAGAGTAGTATCAGAAGTAGGGTCTAAGGATGAAAAGAAACTCATTGCACCATACAAGTGGATTGAATTGATGCAAAAAGAATTAGAGGCTGGAAGCTGGAAAGTAATTGCAGAAGCTCGTGAAGGTGGAAATGTTGGAATATTTAACAAAGGAGGGGATGTGCGATCTGATTTAATTGATGAAATTTTGACTAAAATACCAAGTAATAAAATATTATGGGAAGCTCCAAAGAAACCACAACATGTTTGGTTTATAAAACTTTTAGGACCAAATGTTAATCTAGGAAATATTGGTTGGCAAGAAGTTATTCCTTTGGAAACATTAAGGATAGGCTTAAGAGGAGATACATTCTTTGATTATTTAAGTAACAATGAATAGCATACTGTTTTACGCCATACTTTTAAGCTTACTCCCTATTGCTGAACTCAGAGGGGGAATTCCTTACGCTATCGCAAACAATATTAACCCTTTTATCGCATATTTTATTTGTGTTGGGGCTAATGTCCTAGCTTTTCCAATTGTTTTTTTCTTTTTAGAATTCTTACATCCATTATTTTTAAAAATTGATTTATATAAAAATCTGTTTGATAAATTTGTAATAAAAACAAGAGAGAAGCTAAATGATAAAATCAAAAAATATGGATTTTGGGGATTGATGTTATTTGTAATGATTCCTCTCCCAGTAACTGGAGCTTATACAGGTAGTTTTGCTGCCTGGCTCTTTAACATACCAAAGAAGAAAGCATTTCTATCAGTAGTACTTGGTGTTGTTATTTCTGGAATAATCGTTACAACTATTATGCTTACAGGAATTGAAGCCTTTCAATTTCTATTAAAAGACATTAAATGAGAACTTTTGGCTTAATTGGTAAAAGTTTAACCTACTCCTTTTCTTCTCAGTATTTTTCTGAAAAGTTTTTTAAGGAAGGTATCTCAGATTCAAAATACAAAAATTTTAAATTAAAAAGCATTGCTGATTTTCCAAGATTAATTGCAGAAAATAAGCTATCAGGACTTAATGTTACAATTCCATACAAAGAAAGTATTATTCCTTTTTTAGATGATTTAACTGATGATGCAAAAAATATAGGTGCTGTAAATACAATTCAATTTATTAATGGAAAAACTATTGGTCACAACACTGATTGGATAGGTTTTTCAAAGAGCATTAAACCTTTATTAGGAGATAAAAAAACAGCTCTTATTTTAGGTAATGGAGGTGGAGCAAAAGCAATTAAATTCGCATTAAATAAGTTAAATATTAAGCACAAAACAGTTAGTAGAAAAACATCATTTGATTATTTAGATATAAAAACAGAAACAACTGATTATTATACTATTATAATTAACACAACTCCCTTAGGAACACATCCAAAAATACTTGAATTTCCTAAAATAAATTATACGGACTTAAACTCAAAAAACTTATTATTTGACTTGATTTACAACCCAAATGAAAGTCGATTTTTACAATATGGAAAAGCAAAAGGAAGTGAGATAAAAAACGGCTTAGAGATGCTACAAATTCAAGCAGAAGAAAGTTGGAACATTTGGAATCTGTAAGTCGTTAAATATTAGTAAATTTGCATTCAAACATTACGAAAAGTGAACGAAAATAATGAACAAAAGCTTACAGAAGAAGTTTCTACTCCTACATCAGAAACTCCTACAATTAATAACTCTGAATTAAGTATGGAAGAACTCATCACAAGAATTGATGAATTGTCAGAAAACATTAACCCATACTCTGTATCAAAAGAAATTGAAGAAATCAAATCTTTGTTTTACTCCAAACTTAAAACTGAGCAAAAAGAGGAAAAAACTCAAATAGCAGATGAGATAGTAGATGTAGTTGAACTACCTGAAAACACAGAAGTAAAAAAACCATTACATCCACTAGAAGTAAAATTCAAACAATCCTTTGGTAATTACAAAAAAAAAAAGTTTGAATACAGGAAAAAAAGAGAAGAGGAAGAAAAGAAAAACTTAAATACTAAGCAACAAATTATTACTGATATTGATAAACTAACTCAAGAGGACGAGTCAATAAAAAAGACTTTTGAGCATTTTAGAATCCTGCAAGAACAATGGAAAAACACAGGACATGTTCCTCAAACTGAGAACAATAATCTTTGGCAATCCTACCATCATCATGTTGAGTTGTTTTATGATTTTATTAAACTCAATAATGAATTAAGAGATTTAGATTTCAAGAGAAACCTTGAAGAAAAAACTGCAATTATTGAAAAAGCAGAAGCTTTACTAGCTGAAAAATCATTAAATACTATGCATGGTTCTTTACAGGAATTGCACGAACATTGGAAAAATGTAGGGCCAGTGGAAGGAGAACAAAGAGAAATTATTTGGGAGAAATTCCAAGAAATAAGCAGAAAATTAAATAAGAAAAGAAACGACTATTTTACTAAAAGGAAAGAGATAGATGCTGATAAATTAGCAAAAAAAGATGCAATTTGTCAAAAAATTATTGATTTAAATAAAGAAAACTCAACTTCACATAGCAAATGGCAATCACTTACTAATCAATGCAATGATCTTGAAAAAGAATGGAAAGGAATTGGTAGACTAGCAAAAACAGACAACAAAACAGCTTGGAATAATTTACGAACTGCTCTAAATGAGTTCTATAATAAGAAGAATGCTTTTTACAAAGAAAAGAAAGAGGAAGTAAAGGAAGCATTAAATGCAAAAATTGCAATTGTAGAAAAAGCTGAAGCATTGCAAAACAGCACAGATTGGCAAGGAACTGGAAATACACTAATCAAACTTCAAGAAGAATGGAAAAATTCAAGTTTTGCTCCAGCTAAGAAATCTAATGAGATATGGAAAAGATTTAGAACTGCATGCGACACCTTCTTTAATGCCAGAAAAGCACACTACAAAGAATTAGATAAAGAAAAAGAAGGAGCTTATACTGAGAAAGCTAACTTACTGAAGGAAGTAGAAAGTTTTAAAGCATCTTCTGACACAAAAGAAGATATTAAGAAATTAAAAGAGTTCAGTTCAAAATGGAAAACTCTTGGACATGTACCTAGAAACAAGATGAAAATTAATGATCAATTTTTCACTTTACTAAACTCAAAATTTGAAGATCTAGGACTAAGCAAAAAAGCTCTAGCAAACGAACAGTACAAAAATAAAATTAGTTCACTTAAAGGAAATAACAAAGCTGTTGAAAGCGAACAAAGATTTCTGAGAGGAAAAATTGATGCCCTTATAAAAGACATCTCTCAGTACGAAAATAACATATCATTCTTTGGGCATGGAAAAGGAACTGAACCTTTAAAAAAGCAAGTTGAGCAACAAATTGAAAAAGCTAAAAAAGAAATTGAAGAGTTGAAATCAAAATTGCAAATGCTAAAATAAAAGCACATGCAATTTAAACTGCAATCAGAGTTTTCTCCTACTGGAGACCAACCAACAGCAATTAAAGAATTAGTTGAAGGATTACAAGATGGTTCTAACTTTCAAACTTTATTAGGAGTAACAGGATCAGGAAAAACATTTACAATTGCAAATGTGATTCAAGAAGTGAATAGACCCACTCTTGTTTTAAGCCATAACAAAACTCTTGCAGCTCAACTGTTTAGCGAATTTAAACAATTTTTTCCTGACAATGCAGTAGAGTACTTTGTATCCTATTACGATTACTACCAACCAGAAGCTTACATACCTAGCTCAGGAACTTTCATTGAAAAAGATTTATCAATAAATGAAGAAATTGAAAAATACAGACTCAACACCACTTCTACCCTCTTATCAGGAAGACAAGATGTAATTGTAGTTTCATCAGTAAGTTGTATTTATGGTATTGGAAACCCAGAAGACTTTCATAATGGAATAATTGATCTAGCAGAAGGGGATATTATCAGTAGAGATCAGTTTTTGCAAAAATTAGTATTAGCACTTTACAGTAGAACAACTGCCGAATTTACAAGGGGTAACTTTAGAGTAAAAGGAGATACAGTTGATATTTTTTTAGCACATAATGATATTGGATATAGAATTCATTTCTTTGGAAATGAAATAGAAGAAATTGAAAGTTTTAACCCAGAAAATGGCAAAATAATTGATACACTTGAAGAAATTAGGATTTTTCCAGCAAGTATATTTGTAGCTTCAAAGGACAAAATACATGGCGCAATTTCTGACATACAAGATGACTTACGAAAACAAGTAGATTACTTTCAGGAGATTGGACTGAGCACAGAAGCTAAAAGACTAGATGAGAGAACTCATTTCGATCTTGAAATGATTAAGGAATTGGGGTATTGCTCAGGAATTGAAAATTACTCACGATACTTTGATGGAAGGAAAGAGGGCAGTAGACCCTTCTGTTTATTGGACTACTTCCCAGATAATTTTCTGACAGTTATTGATGAAAGTCATGTAACCCTACCACAAGTAAGAGCAATGTATGGAGGTGATAGATCAAGAAAGAACAATCTAGTTGAGCATGGCTTCAGATTACCAGCTGCAATGGATAATCGCCCATTAAAATTTGAGGAATTTGAGATGATTAATCATCAAACAATATATGTTAGTGCAACTCCTGCTGATTATGAATTAGAAAAATCAGAAGGGATAGTTGTAGAGCAAGTAATTCGCCCAACAGGACTACTAGACCCCATAATAGAAGTCCGTCCTAGCAAAAATCAAATTGATGATTTACTAGAGGAAATTAGAATAAGAATAGAAAAAAAAGAAAGAGTTCTTGTTACTACATTAACAAAACGAATGGCTGAAGAATTCAGTAAGTATCTTACAAAATTTAGCATTAAATGTAGGTATATTCATTCTGATGTAGATACACTTGAAAGAGTAGAAATATTACACGGATTAAAAGAAGGAGAATTTGATGTACTTATAGGTGTAAATCTACTAAGAGAAGGATTAGATTTACCTCAAGTAAGTCTTGTAGCAATAATGGATGCCGACAAAGAAGGATTTTTAAGATCAGAAAGAGCCTTAACACAAACTGCTGGTAGAGCAGCAAGAAACATAAACGGACTAGTAATCATGTATGCTGATAGAGTTACAGGATCAATGGAAAGGACAATAAAAGAAACCAACAGAAGACGGAAAAAACAGAAATCTTACAACAAAAAGAAAGGCGTGTCACCTCAACCATTACTAAAGAAAAAGGATAGCGAATTAGTGCGAAACCTTAATCCATATAAAGTTACAACACCAAATTCTAAACCAATAATTGACTCATCATCAGTAGAGCAATTGCAAAAAATGGCAAAACACACTAAAAAAGAGATGGAAAAAATGGCAAAGAATCTTAACTTTATGGAAGCTACACGATTAAGAGATGAACTACAGGAATTAGAGGAAAAACTAAAAAACAAAGCATAAAAAAAGCGAGCTTTTTGCTCGCTTTTTTTCTATATTATATTTTGCTAATTAAGCGTTTACAATATTTTTAGCTACTGGTCCTTTTTCACCATCTCCAGGTTCGAATGCTACAGCTGCTCCTTCTTTAAGAGTTTTGTATCCTTCTACTTGAATTTCTTGAAAATGAGCAAAGTAGTCAGTTCCGTCTGAACCTTCAATAAAACCATACCCTTTACTTGCGTTAAACCATTTTACTGTTCCTTCCATAATTGTTTTTTTTTAAAATTTATTAATACTAGTGGGAACAACCCCACAAAACTGCTGCAAAGATAACAAAATATTTAATATAGCAACTTTGCAGTAGCTACTAGAGTATTTTTCAATAACATAGCGATTGTCATAGGACCAACCCCACCAGGAACTGGCGTAATAAAGCTCGATTTCTTTGATACCTCATCAAAAGCTACATCTCCGAGAAGCTTCCAGCCACTTTTTGTTTTGTCAGACTTTACTCTTGTAATCCCTACATCAATAATGCAAACCCCATCTTTTACCATATCAGTAGTTACAAACTCAGCTTTACCAAGAGCAACTATCAAAATATCAGCTGTTTTAGTGATCTCTTTAAGGTTTTGTGTTCTACTATGTGTAAGAGTAACCGTGCAATTTCCTGGATTATTATTACGAGCCATTAAAATACTCATTGGTGAACCAACAATATGACTCCTACCTATAACTACACAATGTTTACCGGAAGTTTCTATCTTATACCTTTCCAATAATTCTAAAATACCAGCTGGAGTTGCTGGTAAATAAGTTGGTAAGTTCAATGCCATTCTACCAATATTTGCAGGATGAAATCCATCTACATCTTTTATAGGATTGATAGTTTCAGTTACTTTCATTTCATCAATATGAGCAGGCAAAGGCAACTGGACAATTAAACCATCAATATCAGAATTATTATTTATCTTTTTCACCTCAGCTAACAACTCTTCCTCAGATACATCAGCATTAAAACGAACTAATGTAGAATCAAAACCAACTTTATTACATGCTTTTACTTTTGCATTTACATAAGTTTCACTTGCTCCATCACTCCCAACTAAAATAGCAGCTAAATGAGGTTTCTTTCCTCCACCAGCAACTAAGGAAGCAACTTTAATTGCAATCTCATTTTTTATATCGTTAGCTGTTTTTTTTCCGTCAAGTAATATCATTAGTTTTTTATTATTGGCTGTTGGTTTTACACACCCCTAACGCCTGTTTATAGAGAGGAACATTTCAAACATTTAATCTAAAGTCTAACATTTATGTACTAAAATCTACTATTTACATTCCAGGAATACCGCCCTTCCCTTTCATCATTTGCATCATCTGCTTTGCTCCACCACCTTGCATCATTTTCATCATTTTACCCATCTGACTGAATTGCTTAATCAATTGATTTACCTCAACTACTGTAGTACCACTTCCACTAGCAATTCTTTTCTTACGACTACCATTCAACAACTTAGGATTTTCTCTTTCTTGCTTTGTCATAGAATGAATAATTGCTTCAATTCCTTTAAAAGCATCATCATCCATATCAACACCTTTCATTGCTTTACCCATCCCAGGAATCATTCCAACTAAATCCTTCATGTTACCCATCTTTTTGACTTGCTGAATCTGTTTTAAGAAATCATCAAAACCAAATTGATTTTTAGCAATTTTCTTCTGAACTCTCCTTGCTTCTTCCTCATCAAATTGTTGCTGAGCACGCTCCACTAATGAGATAACATCTCCCATTCCTAAGATACGAGAAGCCATTCTGTCTGGATGAAAAACATCTAAGCCATCCATCTTTTCAGAAGTACCAATAAACTTAATCGGCTTATCAACTACAGAGCGTATAGTAAGTGCAGCACCACCTCTTGTATCACCATCTAACTTTGTGAGGACTACCCCATCAAAATTTAACTTTTCATTAAAGGCTTTTGCAGTATTTACAGCATCTTGCCCTGTCATTGCATCAACTACAAAAAGAGTTTCATTCGGATTAACTGCTGATTTTACAGCTGAAATCTCTTTCATCATTTGTTCATCAACAGCCAAACGACCAGCAGTATCAATTATAACAACATTATGTCCGTTAGTTTTTGCATGCTTAATTGCTGCTTGTGCAATTTCAACAGGATTTTTATTTTTTCTATCTTGATATACATCAACACCAACTTGTTCAGCCAATACGCCAATCTGATCAATAGCTGCTGGACGATACACATCACAAGCAACCAATAACGGACGCTTGTTCTTTTTACTTTTAAGCAATAAAGCTAATTTACCAGAAAAAGTAGTTTTACCACTACCCTGCAAACCAGCAATAAGAATAACTGTTGGAGAGCCATCCAAAGAAATATCAGATTGCTCGCTTCCCATGAGAGTAGCCAACTCATCTTTCATTATTTTGGTAAGCAATTGCCCAGGATCAATAGCTGTAAGCACCTTTTCACCCATTGCTTTTTCCTGAACTCTAGATGTAAATGATTTAGCAGTTTTAAAATCAACATCAGCCGCAAGTAGTGCCTTACGGATTTGTTTCATTGTTTGGGCTACATTAATCTCGGATATACTCCCTTGCCCCTTTAATACTTTAAACGCCTTATCTAGTTTTTCTGATAAATTCTCAAACATTTCTTTTTACTTTTTTAACTTTACAAAAGTAATGAATTCAATCATAACTCCACAACCACTCCATATAAATCAAAGTGGTCTGTTTTTTCAATCTTAATATTAGCAAAATCACCCATTCTTATATAGGTGTCATTTGCTTTTACTAACACTTCATTATCTACATCAGGGCTATCAAATTCAGTTCTACCAATAAAGTAGCCTCCTTCTTTCCTGTCAAATAGCACTTTAAAAGTCTTGCCTATTTTCTTTTGATTTAATCCCCAAGAGATATGAGTCTGCAAGTCCATAATTTCTTCTTGCCTTGCTTTCTTCACTTCATCAGGCACATCATCTTCCAAAACATGGGCAGAAGTATTTTCCTCATGCGAATAAGTAAACACCCCCAATCTATCAAACTTGGTATCCTGAACCCATTGTTTTAATTCTTGGAATCTTTCTTCTGTTTCACCAGGATAACCAACAATCAATGAAGTGCGAATAGCCATATTTGGTACTTTTTTCCTAAAAGCTTTTAATAAATCATTTGTCTTTTGATGAGAAGTTCCTCTTTTCATAGACTTCAAAATCTCATTATTAATGTGTTGTAAAGGAATATCAATATAATTACATACCTTATCATTATCTCTAATCACATCCAACACATCCTGCGGGAACCCTGTCGGGAAAGCATAATGCAAACGAATCCACTCAATACCCTCCACTTTGGAAAGTTCAATTAGCAAATCAGCCAACCTTCTCTTTTTATAGATATCCAACCCATAATACGTTAAATCTTGAGCAATAAGAATCAATTCTTTTACCCCATTTTTGGCTAATTTTTTAGCCTCAATGACTAACTGTTCAATAGGAGTAGATTTGTGCTTTCCTCTCATCAATGGAATAGCACAAAACGAACAAGGTCTATCACAACCTTCAGCAATTTTAAGGTAAGCATAATGCTTAGGTGTAGTTGTTAATCGTTCTCCTAACAACTCGTGCTTGTAATCCGCACCTAAAACTTTCAATAATTTTGGCAAATCAGTTGTGCCAAAATACTGATCAACATTAGTGATTTCTCGTTCTAAATCTGGCTTGTATCGCTCAGAAAGACAGCCTGTAACATATAACTTATCAATACTACCCGCTTCTTTTCTTTCTGCTTGTTCTAAGATAGTATTGATAGATTCCTCCTTTGCATTATCAATAAAACCACAAGTATTTATCACAACAATATTAGCATCATCTTTTTCTGACTCATGCTCAACATCCATTTTGTTGGCTGCTAATTGACCCATCAAAACCTCAGAATCATACACATTTTTAGAACAGCCTAAAGTGATAACATTAATCTTATTTTTCTTTGTTGATTTTGTTCTCATTAATTAAATAGTGAGTCTACAAACTCATTTTTATTAAACACTTGTAAATCTTCTACTCCTTCTCCTACACCTATATATCGCACAGGAATTTGAAACTGATCAGAAATACCAATCACCACCCCTCCTTTTGCTGTACCATCTAGTTTGGTAAGCGCCAAAGAATTTACTTCAGTAGCTTTTGTAAACTGTGTAGCTTGCTCTATAGCATTTTGCCCTGTTGAGGCGTCTAACACCAACATTACATCATGTGGAGCTTCAAGAATTACTTTTGCCATTACATTTTTTATCTTAGTCAATTCGTTCATCAAATTAATTTTATTGTGCAATCTTCCTGCTGTATCAATAATCACAACATCAGCACCACTTGCTTTTGCTGACTGTAAAGTATCAAAACAAACAGATGCAGGATCAGAACCCATATCTTGTTTTACAATTTCTACACCAACCCTATCAGCCCAAATCAATAATTGGTCAACAGCAGCAGCACGGAAAGTATCAGCAGCACCTAGCACTACTTTTTTACCTTGTTGTTTAAACTGGTGCGCTAACTTCCCTATTGTTGTCGTTTTCCCTACGCCATTAACACCAACCACCATAATCACATAAGGCCCATCAACTTTAGGGATTTCGTCATAACCTTCCTTCATTAATAAGGAAATTTCTGCTTTTAGAAAATCATTTAGTTCAGCAGTATTGATATACTTATTTTTCGCTACTCTCTCCTCTAATTTACCAATAATTTTTAATGTGGTTTCCACCCCAATATCTGAAGTAATTAACGCTTCTTCAATATCATCAAGTGCCAGCTCATCAATAGTTGATTTGCCCGCAACTGCTCGTGATATTTTACCAAAAACATTCTCCTTTGTTTTCTCTAAACCCTTGTCAAGTTTTTCTTTTTTATCTTTTGAAAAAAAATTAAATATCCCCATTATTAATGCCTTTTTTAAACAGAAAAAGCTCCTTTCAAAAATAGAAAGAAGCTTTTAATTTGTGTATAATTTAATACTATTTTTTTGCAAAGAATTCTTTTACCCTATCCTTTGGTACAATTTCACTTTTAAAAGAGTAAGATCCGCCCTCTGTTTTAACCATTTTCACCGCTTTAGTAAACGCCTTAGCTCCTTTCTTCTGTAATGATGCTACTGTCTTTTTTGCCATTTTCTTTTATTTTATTTCTTTATGAACAGTCATTTTCTTCATGATAGGGTTAAATTTTTTCAATTCCATCCTATCTGGAGTGTTCTTCTTATTCTTAGTAGTAATATAACGAGATGTTCCTGCTAATCCGCTTGCTTTATGCTCAGTACATTCTAAAATAACCTGAATTCTATTTCCTTTCTTTGCCATCTTCTTATAATTTATTGGGCTGCAAATTTAATTAAATAATCTAATACCAAACCAAAATTTACATCTTTTTAACATCTATAAAAAACAAGTCATCTCTTACTTTAAAATCATGCTTATCAAAGCCTCCTAAATCTTGCTCTTTCCACTCCGAATTTGGGTAAACCCAAAAATCCTTACTTCCTGTATTTATCAAAATAGGCATGTCAAATTCAGGAATTGCTTCCCACCTGTACAACAAAGTAATATTCTTCCCTTCTTTTTGAAACTTATATTGAAATTCTGGGATTTTCTTACTTTTCAAATACTGACTAAAAAAAACTGTAAAATCTTTTCCTGATTTTTCATTGATATAATCCATGATTACTTGTCCATCTACAGTTTGATACTTAAAATCATTTGCAATGCCTTTTATAATGTCAAACCATAATACATCATCTTCAATGAGATTTCTTAGAGTATGCAGCATTAATGAACCTTTAAAATACATATCTCCACTACTTCCTGTTTGGTTCACATGATATGGACCTATAACTGCCTTGTCATTCCTAACACTCCTTTTTTGGTTATTTACATAACTCAACATAGCATCATAGCCATGCATGCACTCAACATACAATACTTCAGAATAAGTACAAAACCCTTCATGCACCCACATATCAGCAATATCATTTGATGTAATAGAGTTTCCCCACCATTCATGTCCACTTTCATGAATAATAATAAAATCAAAATCTAGGCCATCAATATGAGAGGTGTTACCATGATAACCTGGTAAGTAATCATTCCCATAAGCAATAGCCGACTGATGTTCCATTCCTAAATAAGGTGTTTCAACTAAAGCATAACCATCATTCCAAAAAGGATATTCTCCAAAGTAATTTTCAAAACATTTCATCATGGGCTTTACCTGTTTAAAATGCTCTTTTGCCTTTTCTAAGTTATCATGCAATACATAATAATCCATTCTTAATGTATCTTTTAAAGAAATATAAGAATCTGAGAAATGCGTGTAATCACCAATATTTAGCGTTACATTATAGTTATTTATAGGATATGAAACAAACCATTCACTTACATTTACCCATGATTCCAAATATTGATTCCAAACAGATGTGTCACTTCTTAAATCTCCATTTACAATAATCTTTAAAGGATAAC
>CAJQHO010000013.1 GCA_905478185.1 uncultured Flavobacteriales bacterium
TCCTATCGCAACATCAAAAAAATCTATATTATTATTTGGAATATTTTCACTCTCATTAAAAACCAAAGTTGAATAATCAATTGATCTTTGATAGGTTCCCACAAGAACTCCAAAGGATATATTATTACTACTATTAACCTTTGTGTTATGTGAAAGCGATAAAGTTACTCCATTAGTTTTAAAATGAGAATCTCCAGCTATATCGTTTAACAATTGAACACCAAAAGAGAGGTTCTTAATAATATTTTTTACTTCCAATGCAATAGAAAATGTATTAAACGGAACAGTAACACTACCCCATTGTGATCTTCTTTGAGCTTGTATTTTATAGTCCCCATCTTGGTAACCAACTAGTGCTGGATTAATCAGTGCTTTAGTCTCATTAAACTGTGAAAAATGAACATCTTGAGCTAAACTATTATAGGATAGAAAAAAAAACAATATGACAACAAAACGAATCATCTTACAAGAGTAATATTACCTTTATAAAAAAGTGTTTTTGCTCCAATACAACTAATTTCTAAATAGAAATCAAATACTTGTGGTGGAAGTTTCTCGTTATGGAAAGTTCCATCCCATTCGTTAGTTTTTTGATCATTAGAAAAATATACTTTTTGTCCTAATCTATTAAAAATTTCAAGTTTGAAATCTATGATTATTCCATCTATATCATTAATAAAATATTTATCGTTTACTCCATCATTATTGGGTGAAAAGGCTGTAGGGATTTTAATATTTTTAGCATCACAAAACACTTCTTCAATCGTAACCCAAACAGAATCTATTACCAAGCACCCAAATTGATTAATAACCTGAAATGGGTTCCAGCCAGTTAAAGTAGGTTCAACCATAAAAACATAAACTGAATCATCAGTAAAAACAGTTACCTCAACTTCATCTCCATCAAAAACTATAGAGTCAGCAGTCCAAATACTATCAATGATTGGGTAAGAATATACATTTACAAATATTGAATCAGTTGCAGTGCAAGAATTGGAGTTAACAACATCAACAGAATACCACCTTGAAGAATCTGGCGCATCTAACAACAAAGCTGAAGTTTCTGTAAAACCATCCCAAGTATATGAAGTAATTGGAAAGGGTGGTGTGTTATTTTCAACTTCAATAAGAACAGATTCTCCCTTACAAATATCATTCGTTATCAAATTAATATCTATACTTTCTGAAATAACTATTACACTATCTATTTGCTCACAAACACCATTCTTAACTAAAATATAATACGTTCCTGGAGCATAAACAATTAGAGAATCAACATGACCTAAAGTATCAGTAAAATTATTATTAGATGACCATACAATAGAATTTACATCAGAGGAAAAAGTTGCATATATTTCAGTAGAATCATTGCAGAATGCTGAGATAGAGCCTGCAATTAATTGAAGGTTATTGTCAGCTGAAACCAATACGCTATCAACTTGCTCGCAATTCCCATCAGTTACCTTTACATAATATAATCCTATTGACGCAACATTCAACAAACTAGTAGAGCTTAGGATGGATGAAAAAGTAGAGGAGTTAGACCATTCTACTAAAGTTACATTTGATGAATAAGTGGCTAATAAATCCACAGGAGAAGTGCAAAATATGGTATCTTCTCCAGCTTCTACTTGTAAATTGGTAATTGAAATATTTTGCAATAAAGTATCTGAGCAACTTCCATTTGAAATAATAAGTTGATACTGAGTATCAGAATTAACATCACAAAAAGGATTAGAGATACTTGTGCTACTTAAATCAATTGATGGGGTCCAAGAATATGTAAGGGTAGGGTCGTTAACTGGAATTACTCCAATTTGAATTAAATCATTTTCGCACTTTACTAGTGACTGAATAGTATCAGAAGCATTGGATAGAATATATATCTCTTTTGTAATTGTGTCTGAAAGATTACACGCACTTGCATCAGTTGCGACTAATGTAACTTCATAAAATCCGTTTTGAGAATAATTATGATTAGGATTAACAAGAGTAGATGTTGTGCCATCACCAAAATTCCAAAGATAATTTACAGCTGAACTTGAGGTTGTTAAATTCTGAAAGGAAATACTTGTACTACACCCAACCCAAGGAGCATTAAAATCAGCTACCACCATTGGGAAATCAAAATTGAATTTAAACACACCATTATTACAATTTGAACTATTATTAGTTAGAGAAACAGCTCCTGGATTTGGTTCAATTGGAAAATCAGAATTACCGCCACAACCCGCACAAACTGATTGATAAATAATTCCTTTTTTATCAAACCTACTAGTACCCCCATCTACATGTTCATTACTTTGGCTTCCTCCAAAATAAGTGGCATACATCATGCTACTCATTGCATCATCAATCACCATTAAATAAAAATCATTCCCATCAGTAGTTTGCTGAAAAGCATTAGTGCTAATTGGTAAATTAAGAGTTGATAATGGGCCTCCTAAATTAGAGCCCCATCCAGCAATGTATATTTTATCACATACATCAACTAAAAAAGCAGTTGGAGAAATATCAGGTGTTCCTTTGCCTGTACCAACAACAGTTGATCGTAATACTGAAATTAAATATTCATCAAAAACTGCAATAAATTGGCTAGCCCCACTCTCAAAATAGGTAGCACTAGACACTAAGTTCGTGCCTATAGTTTTTGTTTGTCCAAACAAATAAACTGAATTTGTACTTCCAATTTCCACAAAATAAGCTTGATCATACTCATCAGTTCCATAGTAAGATGAGGAGATAATTTGTGATCCATTTGAGTTAATTAAGGTAATAAATGCATCCGCTTTTAATGAATCTTGATAGCTTGTTAAATAAGCTCCTGAGGTAGTTGGAAAATTATCAGAATTCGTACCACCTGTTACATAAATATTATCATCAGCATCAAGTGCTAAAGAATAAATTGCATCATCATTGCTTCCCCCAATATATGAGCTCCAAATAATAGAAGTAAGTTGGTTGTCCATTTTAATAATTATACCCTCTTGCCCTCCATTTGAGCCGTTTTGAAAACTACTTGATGTTGGAAAATCAGTTGATTGTGTACAAGTAGCAATATAAATATTGTTATTTTTATCAATATCAATTTCACCCCTCACCTCATCAGCATAATTATATTTTAAAGATGGAGCAGTATTTAAACCATCATTGCCTGTCCCTCCAATATAAGTTGATGATAAAAGGTTTCCTCCATTTGCACTTAATCTACTTGCAAATAAATCAGATCCATTAGGAAAACTAACACCTATCCCTGATGGTGCGAACGAACTTCCTCCATTAAAATTAGGCTGAAAAGAGTTTAATGTTGTTGGAAAATCATTAGAAGCAGTTGTTCCAAAAATAAATAATTCATCCAAACTATTCACAATCATGCTGTGTGGTAATTCATCTTTTGAGCCACCTAAATAAGTGGAATAAATTCGACTAGTTCCTGTGGAATCATATTTTGTAATTGCAACATCAGTTCCTCCAGAAGTATTGGCATAATTTATTTGATACGCACCAATTGTAGTGGGATAGCCAGTTCCAAAAGAAGTGCTTCCAGCATATAAAAAACCATAATTATCATAAGTTGCAGTGTACCCAAAGTTATCGGTTGTAGAGCCAGAATAAGTTGAGAACTCTAAAACTGGATCAATAATTAACTCATAGTTTTTATTAAATCCAAAAGGAAATTCAAATGATAATACATCTTTTTTAAGCTTATAATTACAAAATACCTCAACCTCCTGATTATTTATAATTTGATAAGCATAAGGGCTGTATTCAATAGTTGTATTTACTGATGTTGTTATATAAAGGTTTCCTTTTACAAGCCTAATTTTATCCATTCCTTTATATAGTAATTTTATCTTTTCTGGATTCGCATTTTTTTCAACAACAATATCATATTTCAATTGATCATTTTTAACATAGAAATTCAGGTTTATACCATTATATACATTTCTCTGACACAATGATTTGAAAGATTTAACATTTGTTGCCCAAGTTAATTTATCGCCTAAAAAATAATTTTCATAATATTTACTTTCATCATAAAGTTCTACCAAAACTGGTTTTGATTTACCAATAAACTCAACAGAATAAGCATGAGCATCAACAGATTTGTCTTCTCGTTCTAAATCATGTATTTGAGCTAACTGTTCTCCTGAATAGAAGGAATAAGTAAGTTTTCCACCTTCAATAAATAACGACCCTGAAGGTAAATTAACTTTTGCTTTTACTGGTTTTGGAAACTGCCCTTTATTTTGAATAAATGGATTTTGAGCAGAAGATATAATTGCAAAAAAACAAAGCAGTAACACAATGTTCTGCCTTAATATTTTGCTTATATATTTCATTATTTATTCTTCTTTACTTAAAAGTATTTGCATCAAACTATCTTTTACTATCATATAGTCTGCTTCATTTTCTTTTTTAATTGGATCTCCTGGAGGTAGGTCTTGTTTATAAGGATCAACTTGCTTGCCGTTTTTCCAAAACCTATAACAAACATGAGGTCCAGTTGCTAGCCCAGTACTTCCTACATAACCAATTGTTTCACCCTGCTTTACATATACTCCTTTTCGTATCCCTGGTTTTATTTTTGACATATGTAAATACTGTGTTGTATAAGTCCCATTATGCCTTACCTTTACAAAATTACCATTGTTTTTTGTATATGATGCCGCCACAATAGTTCCGTCAGCTGTAGTCATAATAGGAGTTCCTTTTGGTGCGGCATAATCTGTTCCAAAATGTCCCTTCCACCTTCCTGTAACCGGATGCTTTCTGTTTGTGCTGTATCTAGAGCTTATTCTATAAAAATCTAGTGGAGCTTTCAAAAACGCTTTTCTAAGCGTTCTTCCTTTTTCATCAAAATGTTCGCCAAAATTTTTGTTTTCCTCATGATAAAACGCATAAAACTTTTGATTTTTATGTGTGAACTCTGAGGCTAATATTCTTCCAATACCTATATATTCATCATCAATATATTTATTCTCATAATATACTTTAAACGCATCCCCTTTTTGAATTTTAAAGAAGTCTATTGTCCAAGCATAAATTTCAGAAAGCTTAATGGAGACTCTTGGGCTTATCCCTAATTCATCAACAGACTCAGAAAGTGATGAGCTTATTTCTCCGTAAGATACTTTTAATTTTGTAGTAACTTCTTTCTTTCCTCTATAGACATCTATACCGTCAGTTAAATCCATGACAACATAATCTGTTGGATTTTCCTGATAAATAAAATAACATGCTTTTTCAGTAGAGTCATCAACACAAATAACCGTGTATTCTTTTCCTGTATTAACTCTTCTAACATCAAAAATATCTTTTGATTTACTTACAATTTCCGCAATCTCAGGGTGATTAATATGGTTTTCGTAAAGTATCTCTCCAAGAGTTTGGCCTTGCTTTACAATTCCTTTTATAACAATAAAAGAATCTGCTAAAATTCCGTATTCATACTGGGGTTCAACAATTTTCCCCGCTACTTTCTCAGTTATTTCTTCTTTAGTTGTAGTGTCAAGAGTTGATAAAATAAACAATAAAGCAACTCCCATCAATACAATTCCTATCCACTTTTTCATTTTGCTAATTTAAATTTTTCTAAGATAAGTTTTTAATCTCTTTTATTTAATTATGGATAATGGAAACTTCAATTCTTTATAATCAACCAAAACAGCTTTTATCGTCCCAGCCCAAATTTTAGTTTCTACCTTCATCAACAAATGATTTTTATCATCCGAAATCCAAATTTTCATTTCTTCTCCATCTTCAAACACTCTTCCTTCCTGCATTTTTGGCTTGAATACCATGCAATCAACTTTGCCAAATTCTGTCTCTATCACTTCATTATTTAAATATGAAACTTCTAAAAAGTAATTCTCCTCATCCATAAAAATGGGAACAAAAAAGGAGCTTGTTTTCTTTACCTCTTCCTTATTAAAAGTTCGTGCGTAAAACAATGCCGAAAGCATGTCTTGAGAATTGAAAGGGATTTTATAAGCAGTATCGTTATGTTTTACAATGCTATCAGAGTGATGAAAAAAATAGTTTTGTTTTTTACTGTAAGGGCCTTCATTAATATCCCTGATAAATTTTATTGGCAGGAGTTTTGAAGTATCTAAAAAGGTTTCATAAACATCTCTTACTTTAAAAAACCAATCAAAAAAATATGCGGTTTTTCCTTTGCCAACTATATGAAAAATAGATATGCTATCAATTAATTTTTCTTCAACTATTTCTAGCTCAGCATGGCCAACTATTATTGCTCCAAAAGAAACATCAAAAGCTGAATATTCACCAACTTGATATGGAATTTCTTTTTGAGGAAATGCTAAAAACGGGATAAAGAGAAATATTAAAACTAATCTTTTAATCATTTCACAAAGATACTGATTTCTTAGTTACTGAGGTATTTCGAAAAAGCAAATAGATCAGCTTCTTTAAAGTTATCTGCCATTAAATGCAAACCAATTGGCAAGCCATTAGAATGTTTTCCTAAAGGTAAAGATATTGCAGGATTTCCAGCTAAATTAGCTTGAACTGTGAAAATATCTTCCAAATACATTGCTGTAGGATCAGTTTGTTTCTTTCCAATTTCGAATGGAGTATGAGGAGTAGTTGGCGAAACAACAAAATCATATTCATCAAACATCTCATTTGTTTTATCCTTAATTAATCTTCTGATTTTTTGAGCTTTAGTAAAATACGCATCATGATAACCAGCACTCAAAACAAAAGTTCCAAGCATAATTCTTCTTTTCACCTCCTCACCAAAACCTTCAGTTCTACTATTGATGTAAGTACTTTCTAAATCCGTAATATTTTCACTTCTATAACCATAATGAACTCCATCAAAGCGAGCTAAATTGGAAGAAGCCTCAGCGGTAGTTAATACATAATAAGTAGGCACTAATAAATCTAAATATGGAAAAGAAATTGGCTCAACAATATGCCCTTCACTTTTTAATTTATCAATCTTATTTTCAATAAATTCTTTCACTTCAGGGTCTAGCCCTTTACGATTTAAACACTCTGAAATATAAGCTATCTTCTTTGGTTTATTATCAAATTTTGCTGTTGAATAATTATCAACATCCTTTTTAGAAACTGTACTGTCAAAATCATCTTTACCGGCTATTACTTCAAGTATTAAAGCAGCATCACTTACATTATTTGTAAGAGGTCCTATTTGGTCGAATGAAGAGGCATAAGCAATTAATCCATAACGAGAAACACGTGCATAAGTAGGTTTTAAACCAACAATACCGCAAAATGCTGCTGGCTGCCTAATTGACCCTCCAGTATCACTTCCTAATGCTCCCAAACAAAGCCCAGCTGCTACTGCTGCTGCTGACCCTCCTGAACTTCCTCCAGCTACTTTTGAATTGTCTAATGGGTTTTTTACAGTGCCATAAATAGTGTTTTCGTTAGCAGAACCCATTGCAAATTCATCACAATTTAAACGACCAATAATTATCGCATCTTCATCAATTAATCTTTGAACTGAAGTTGCAGTAAATAAAGATTCAAATCCATCTAAAATTTTTGATGATGCAGATACTTTATGGTTTTTATAACAAAGGTTGTCTTTAATTCCAACAACCATTCCTGCTAACTTTCCAGCACTACAATTAGCTAGCTTTTCATCAACAAGCCTTGCTTGTTCCAAAACTTCATCAGAATACACCTCAATAAAAGCATTTAAATGCTGGTTTTCAGCAATATTCTGCAAGTAAGTTTTAGTAATCTCTACAACATTAGTTGTGTCATTATTTAGTGCATTTTGCACCTCATTGAAAGATTGGAAAGTTGTCAAATGCTTATTTATCTTTATCCTCTAGCTCATTTTCAACTTCTTTTTTTCCTTTTTTAAACTCACTAATCCCCTGTCCTAAACCCTTCATTAACTCAGGTATTTTTTTTCCTCCAAATAATAATAAGATTGCAACAGCAATTAATGCTAAAGATGCTCCTCCAGGAATTGCTAATAATATCGGTTCCATAATTTTAAATTTTAATTCTCTGCAAATTTAGGCATTTTGATTTAATAGGCCTTATATAACCATTTAGAAGGGTCGTTTTTATCATAACCCTTCCAGATTTCGAAATGTAATTCTGTTTTATTCTCAACTTCTTGAGTTAAAACAACACCTAATTTCTCCTTAGAAAGCACTTTATCACCCACCTTAACTGCTACTTCTTTTAAGCCAGAATATACTGTAAAATACTCACCATGATTTACTAAAATAGCTTTCCCCTCACCTTTTATAAAGAATATTCTGGAAATACTTCCATCGAAAACTACACGAACAACTGAATTATTATCTGTTGCAATATCAATTCCATTATTAAAAGTTTCTACTCCCGCAAAAACAGCGTGCTTTTGTTTCCCGTATCGCTCAACAATTATTCCTTTTTCAAGAGGCCAAGGTAACATTCCCTTATTATTATTAAACTCTGATGAAAGAGCCAATGCCTCAGGGGTTAGCCCAAAACTATCATCACCATTTTTCTTTTTTGCTTCTTCTCTAGATTTCCTGATTTCCTCTTCAATAATTTTTCTTAATTTATCATCAAGCTCTTTGGACTTTTTCTGTTTATCTTGTAGTTTTTTCTTAAATAATCTTTCTGATTTACTTAATTTTTTTACTAATTGCTCTTTTTCATCTCTGGTAGAGTTTACACTTTCCAACTCATCTTTTTTAGAAGAAACTAAATAAGATTTAGTTGCAGACTCTTCAATTAATCTGTCTTTTTGTTGTGCTAATTTTTCTTTCTTTATAGTTAGTTCTTCTTGGCTTGCAATAATTTTCTGAGATTGATTTTTACGGAAAGTTGTATATTGTTTTAAGTAAATAATTCGCTTATACGCTTGATTGAAATCATCAGAAGATATAATAAAAATTAAATCATTTCTACTACCCTTTTGTTTAAAAGCAGCATAAATCATTTTTGCATATTCATCTTTTAGGTTTTGTAAATTCTCAGCTTTATTTAAAATAGACTCTTCAGTATCAATTATTGATCTTTCTGTCTTTTTTATCTGTTTATTAATTAAAGTAATCTCAATATGAAGAGTAATTAATAATTGTTCTTTACTTTTAATCTGAGATTCCAAAACCTTTAAATAATTTAAGGATTTAGTTTTATTTATTTTTGTTTTATTTAAAAGCTCAGTAGTGTAGCTTATTTCTTTTTCAAGCTCTGTCTTTTGTTTTTTAAGCTCATCTTTAGTTTGAGAAAAAGAAGTAAAACTCAGGAAACAGCCAAAGAAAAATAATAAGAAATTATTTAATTTCAACATAAGAATCTGGTATTTTAAATGGGAATATTTGCTGGCTATTAAATTCTATTTTAGAGTAATTTAAAGTTGCTTCAAAACTTTCTTTTGATTTTATTTTTAAGCTAAATTCTTTAGGGAAATTATTTTCATTAAAATCAGAAAATGAATAATCTATCTTGTTTTCATCTTCTACTAAACTGGCATTGAGTATTCTATAAAAAGCAGAAATAGTATAGTTAAAATATTGAGAGTTTAAAGTGTAATGCTCATCTTTACTAAAACTGTATTTTTCTTTTACAACTCTAGTATTTGCAGTTATCATTTCCTGAACTTCATCAAAAGAAATTTCAGTTTTTAAGTAATCCTTTATGCGTGAAGATGATTTTATAAACCAAGTTTTATTAGTTCGATTGATAAAATAAATAGAGTCTGGAGTAAGTTGAGCTCTGAACACTTCAATACCAAAAGGAGCACTGATATTAAGCCAAATAATACTGTCTTTTCTGTTTTTTACAGAAACATTAAGAGTTACATTTTGATCCTTATTTTTTAAATTAATTTTTCCTTTTAAGTACAGCCATTCAGGATAATTATTTTTTGCATTTACTCTCGCTATTAACTCTTTATCATTTTGAGGAGGAACTGAAAAATAAACTTTATCAACCTTTTTTAACCCACAAGAATGAAGCAGTAAAGAAATAATTAAAAGAGTGTAAATCTTATTCATAGAGCTTCCCTTCTGTGATTTTTTTAGATAATTCTTTAGATCCATCACCTAATTCCTTAGCTCTTTTCCATTGCTCAACTGCCAACGTAACTTCACCTAATTTGTAAAGAATATCACCATAATGTTCAACAACAACTGCACTTTTATCACCGCCATTTGTAAGCGATTTTTGCATCCATATTTTTGCATCTTCATAATCTCCCATCTCGTACAAAATCCAAGCGTATGTATCTTGATAAGTTCCGTTATTTTGCTCCAATTCATTGCACTTAAATGACATTGCTTTTGCTCTTTCAAGGTTTACTTTTCTAACAGAAAGATAGTATGCGTAATTATTTAAGACCAATATATTGTTAGAATCAACAGCTAATACTTTTTCATAAAACGTATCTGACAATTTATGAGCTTTAGTTGCATGATAAACATCAGCTAATGAAGAGTAAAATTCTAATAATAAATTCTGATTATCAATTACAAACTCAACTCCCATTTCAAGTGAATTAATAGCATCATCATAATTTTTAAACCTCTTATTAGAAACACCATTAAAGTAATAAAACAGTGGATCAGTTGGGAAATACTCTAGAGCCTCATTACTGGTCTTAAGCAATCCCTCAAAGTCATTTTGTTCTGCTTGAATAAACAAAACTTGACTCCATATCTGTGACTTACTTTTATCTTGTTCTAATATAGATAAATATTGCTCTTTTGCTTCTTGAAACTGATTATCGGTATACAATATATCAGCATAAACTGATCTTGCTTTTATATCATTAGGGTGGACTGAAATCATAATTTTAGAAAGTTCATGAGCTTGTAAACTCATCTCAGGATTTAGTGCTATTAATTGATAATAAGAAATTAAAATTCTAACCTTGGTATCAATATTTAATTTTGTACTTTTGAAAGCAAGTTTTAGCTCATTATAAGAAGTTTCATTTTCTCCATTTTCCCTATAGTAATCAGCTAGGGTAAGGTGGATTCTTCCATTTTCAGGTGCTAAAACTGCTATCTTCTTAAATAGTTCAAAAGCTTTCTCTTTTTCATCATTAAGTAAATACAATTCGGATAAAATCTCCATTGCCTCAATATCATCAGGGAAAGCATTAAGTATAGATTGCAACTCCTTAATTGCTCCTTTCATATTGTTAATTTCCCTATACAATTTATGTTTTTGCATAGAAATTACTTTATCAACTCCCTTATGTTTTTCTAGCTCATCATATACTGCAATTGCTTTCTCAAAATCATTTGCGTAAATATAGGTATCTGAAAGCATAAAATAAAACTCCTCATTCCCAGGCTCCAAAGCAATTAATTTCTTGTATTTTATTGCGGCATTTTTAAAATCTTGGTTTGAAAATAAAATCTCAGCATAAGCTATAACAAACCATCTGTTATCTTTTTCAATTGCAACTGCCTTTTTAATCTGTTCAGTTGCTAAATCAAAATTTCCGTGCTCTTTATTGATAACTGCTGATTCATAAAAAGGAACTGCTTGGCTATCATCTAACTTTATACATTTTTGAAAAAACTTTAGTGACTCATCAAAGTTCTCTAATGATTTTGCTTTTAAAGCATTAAACAAATATTGATTAAAAAGAAAGTTGTCTTTTTCCTGATTCTGTTCTTTTACTCCCTTTTTGCTTTCATTTGTTTCAGGGTAATACGATTTCCATTGCGCAAAGGTTGGCGCACTAATCAAATAAAATAATATGAAAAAAAGTTTTTTCATCTACTTAACTCCAGTGCTTCCAAACCCTCCAGCACCTCTTTCTGTTTCATCTAAAGTTTCCACTTCAACCCAATCAGCTTGTCCGTGTTTTGCAATTACCATTTGCGCAATTCTTTCACCATCCTCAATTACAAATTCTTCTGCTGATAAATTTACTAGAATCACTCCAACTTCTCCTCTATAATCAGCATCAACTGTTCCAGGAGAGTTTAAAACAGTAATGCCTTTTTTAAATGCCAAACCACTTCTTGGGCGAACTTGTGCTTCAAACCCTACAGGCAATTCCATAAAAATTCCTGTCTTAACAATTGTTCTTTCTAGTGGCTTTAAAGATATTGATTCATCAATATTAGCTCTTAAATCCATTCCTGCTGATGCAATTGTTGAGTAATGTGGAAGGGAATGTTTTGATTTATTTACAACTTTTACTTTCATGATTTTTGAATAGTTTTTGGTTTTTCTAAAAGATATACAAATATGATAAATCCAAGTAATAATAAGGAATTAAACAAAATGTTTTCTGGCACAAAATAGATAAAGAAATAAATTCCGAACATATTAAAGAGGTAAAGACCAATTCTCTCAACTTGATAAGGAATAGGGAAATGTTTCCTTCCAATATAATAAGAAGCAACAGTCATACTAAAATAACAAATTAAAGTTGCCCATGCAGAGCCAACAAATCCAATTTTTGGAATTAAAATAAAGTTAAGAATAAGAGTTATTATCGCCCCAAAAAGAGAGAGATAAGCTCCATACTTAGTTTTTTCAGTAAGCTTATACCAAATTGAAAGGTTATAATAAATTCCTAAAAAAAGATTGGCTAATAACAAAATTGACACGACTAAAAAACCTCTTTCATCATGATAATCACTTCCTAAAAACCCTTTTATAATATCATAAAAAATAGTAACTCCTAAAAATATAACCGACATAATGATGGTAAAATATTTCATTACATCAGCATATACTGTTTTGCTATTCTTATTATTAGCTTGAGCAAAAAAGAATGGCTCTGCCGCAAACCTGAAAGTCTGAATAAACAAAGTCATTAGTATTGAAAGCTTATAAAAGGCACCATATAAACCCAATTCTGTTGCCGATATTTCAGGGTGAGGTAGTAAATGTTTTAATAGTATTCTATCAATTGTTTCGTTTGTAATTCCTGCTAATCCGGCAATTAAAAGAGGAAGTGCATATACCCTCATTTTATTCCAAAGTTTTTTATCAAACACCCAGACTGACTTTAGCATCTCAGGAAGCAGTAAAAGAATAGTTACTACTGATGTAATAAGATTTGAGATAAAAATATATTCTATGCCAAATTCTTTGTAAACAATAAAATAAAGGTTAAACCCAATATTTACAAAAATGTTAAGCAAGCGAATAGAGGCAAATCTTAATGCTTTGTTTTGCTCTCTTAAACTTGCAAATGAAATGGAGGAAATTGCATCCAAAGCAACAATAATTGCAAACCATTCAATGTATTTGGTTTCGATTCCATAGCCCATTAAATTAGAAATTGAATCAGAAGATAAAAAAGCTAACAAAACAAAAAGAGCAGAAGAAATTAGTAGGGATATTAAGGCGGTACTGTACACAACTTTTACATCATTTTCCTTTTTAGAAAATCTAAAAAAAGCAGTCTCAAAACCATAAGTAAGTACAATTACCAAAAAGGCAACATAAGCATACATTTCGGTAACAACTCCATATTCTGATGGTAAAAAATAGCGTGTATAAAGCGGAACTAAAAGGTAATTTAAAAACCTTCCTATTACACTGCTCAAACCATAAACAGCAGTCTGACTTGCTAATTTTTTAAGTGGATTCAATTAAAAGTTTGCTTTTCTTTTTTCCATAAATGCAGTAGTTCCTTCAATAAACTCAGGGGTTCCAAAACAGTTTCCAAATTCTATTTTCTCTACCTCAAAACCGTTAGTTCCATCAATAAAACCAGCATTAACTGACTTTATTGCCTTTGCGATTGCGTTAGGTGAATTTCTTTTAATTTTTGAAGCAATCTTTTCTGCAAAGGAAATCAACTCTTCCTGCTCACAAATATGATTTACCAAACCCCATTGTTTTGCATCTTCAGCAGATAACATTCCAGCAGTAGTAATCATTTCCATTGCCTTTCCTTTTCCAACAAGGCTGGCTAGTCTTTGAGTTCCTCCATAACCTGGAATTACACCTAAAGAAACTTCTGGTAGTCCCATTTTAGAATTTGTTGATGCAATACGCATATGGCATGACATAGCAAGTTCTAATCCTCCTCCTAAAGCAAATCCATTAATAGCTGCTATTGAAGGTGTTCCAATATTTACTAATAAGTCAAACAATAATTCCTGACCTTTTCTAGCTAAATCCTCCCCTTCAGAAGTATTGAAAGAAGCAAATTCTTTAATATCAGCACCAGCCACAAAAGCTTTTGTATCCGATCCAGTTAAGATGATACATCTAACTTCTTTATCTGTATCTGCAGTAATAATCGCTTTATTCAGCTCAGAAATAGTTGATGCATTTAAAGAATTAAGTTGTTTTGGGCGATTGATTGTAAGGTAACAAATACCATCCTTATGCTCACTTAATATATTTTCATATTCCATTGTAATTGTTTTTTACAAATATAGAACAATCCGACTACCTTTAACAAAAAAACCCTCTTCCTAAGAAGAGGGTTTTTAACAATAATATTAAATTATTATTTACCCGTTCAAAGCCTCAGCTCCTCCTACAATTTCCAGAATTTCTCCAGTAATTGCTGCTTGACGCGCTTTATTATATGTTAATGTAAGGTCTTTTTTTAATTCACTAGCATTATCAGTTGCTTTATGCATGGCAGTCATTCTTGCTCCATGTTCAGCAGCATGAGAATCTAAAATTGCTTTAAATAATTGAGTTTTTAATGATTTAGGAATCAATTCCTCAACAATTTCTTTTTTACCTGGTTCAAATATATAATCTCCAATCTGCTCTCCTTCATTAGAGGTAGTTTGAATTGGTAAATAATTTTCATTCATGATAATTTGAGTTGCAGCATTTTTAAACTGGTTATAAACTAGTACTACTTTATCATAATTTCCATCAACAAATTTCCGCATAATATCCTCTGCAACATTAGACACATTTTCAAATGTTAAGTCATTAAACAAAGCATCATGTGTAGAGACAACATTAAAATCATTTTTAGTAAAATGCTCTGATGATTTTTTACCAATAGATAAAACCTCAACATTAACATTTTCAAACTCATCATTCATTAAAGCTTTTGCGCTTTTAATAATGTACGAATTGAACCCTCCACAAAGGCCTCTATTAGATGTAATTGTAACTAAAAGAACATTTTTTATAGCTCTTTCTTTTGAATAAATTCCTCCATCATCAGCATCTAAACTTGCGCTTAAATTCATTAGTAATTCTGTTAACTTATTGGCGTAAGGTCTCATTTGAGTAATAGCATCTTGAGCTCTTTTAAGTTTAGCAGCAGATACCATTTTCATAGCAGAAGTAATCTGCATAGTTGACCCAACAGATGTAATTCTTGACCTTATTTCTTTTAAGTTAGCCATTTTTTATTTTACGTATTTTGATGATAAATCAGCAGCTACAGACTCTAAAGTTGATTTTATTTCATCAGTTAATTTCCCTGCAGCTAAAGCATCAAGAGTGTCTTGGTGTTTAGAATGTAAGAAAGAAATGTATTCCGTTTCAAATTCTTTAATTTTATTAACAGGAACATCCGTTAATAAACCATTTGTACCACAGAAAATAATAGCAGCTTGCTCTTCAACTCTTAAAGGAGAATACTGTCCTTGCTTTAAAATTTCAACATTACGCTTACCTTTTTCAATAACAGCATTAGTTGCCGCATCTAAATCAGAACCAAACTTAGCAAAAGCCTCTAGCTCTCTATACTGTGCTTGATCCAACTTTAAAGTTCCTGAAATCTTTTTCATTGACTTAATCTGTGCAGCACCTCCAACTCTTGATACCGAAATACCAACATTAATTGCAGGACGAACACCTGATAAGAAAAGATTAGATTCTAAAAAAATCTGACCGTCAGTAATTGAAATTACATTAGTCGGAATATAAGCAGATACATCACCCGCTTGAGTTTCAATAATTGGTAAGGCTGTTAACGAACCACCACCCTTTACAATTCCTTTTAAAGAATCAGGTAAATCATTCATTTGAGCAGCAATAGTATCATCATTAATTACTTTTGCAGCACGCTCCAATAACCTGGAATGTAAGTAAAATACATCTCCTGGGTAAGCCTCACGCCCTGGAGGCCTTCTTAATAGTAAAGATACCTCACGGTAAGCAACAGCTTGTTTTGATAAATCATCAAAAACAATAAGTGCAGGTCGACCAGTATCTCTAAAGAATTCACCAATGGCAGCACCTGCTAATGGAGCATAAACTTGCATAGGAGCAGGGTCAGCAGCACTTGCAGAAACAATAACAGTATAAGGCAATGCTCCAGCTTTTTCTAAAGTATCTACTAAAGCAGCAATAGTAGAGGCTTTTTGCCCAACAGCTACATAGACACAAAAAACAGGCTCACCTTTTTCATAAAATTCTTTTTGATTGATAATAGTATCAACAGCTACTGCAGTTTTTCCAGTTTGTCTATCTCCAATTATTAATTCTCTTTGCCCTCTTCCTACAGGAATCATAGCATCAACTGCCTTTAATCCTGTTTGTAAAGGCTCATCAACAGGTTGACGATAAATTACTCCTGGAGCTTTTCTTTCAATAGGCATTTCGTAAGTTTCTCCTGTAATAGGTCCTTTTCCATCAATAGGATTCCCCATACCATCAACAACTCTACCTAACATTCCTTCACCTACTTTTAGTGAAGCAATTTTCTTAGTTCTTTTTACAGTATCTCCTTCTTTAATTCCTTTTGAAGGCCCTAATAATACCGCCCCAACATTATCTTCTTCAAGATTCAATACGATAGCTTGAATTCCATTATCAAATTCAACCAACTCTCCTGATTGAACATTAGTAAGCCCGTAAATACGAGCAATACCATCTCCAACTTGTAAAACAGTTCCTACTTCCTGTAGTTCTGCCTCAGATTTAAATCCTGATAATTGTTGTCTTAAAATTGCTGATACTTCAGCTGGTTTTACTTCTGCCATTGTTTTTATTTTTTAGAAGTCCTGTAAATACAGGTTTTTGTTAAACATTTGTCTTAATTCTGAGATCTCGTTAGCTACACTTGTGTCTAACTGCTTATCTCCCATGCGGATAATTGCTCCTCCGATTATATTTTTATCTACTACTTCAGTAAGTTCTACTTTATTATTACTATCAGCTTTAATAAAAGCTAAAACTTCATTCTTTAATGTTTCAGTTAAAGGAATAGCTGTTGTAACAGTAGCTGTTTCGATATTATTATGCTCCTTATATAAACTAATAAAACTTTTAGCAATTTCTGCCAAGAAAGATTCTCTCTTTTTAGTTGTTATAATGCTCACAAACATCATACTTACCTTGCTAATTTTAGATGCAAAAATTTCATCAAAAATTCTTAATTTATGATCTGTTTTTACAATGGGGCTCTTAAGTAATATTGAAAAGTCCTTACATTCAGAGCAAAGGGAATCAATAAACATCATGTCATTATAAGCATCCTCTAATGAGTTTTGCTCAACAGATAACTGCAATAAAGCTTTTGCGTATCTTATGGTTACTCTTGATTGCTTCATTATCTAATTAAGTTCGGTTTCTTTTAGAGCATTTGCCACTAAATCTTCTTGTTTTTTCTTATCTGCTAATTCTGATCTTAGTACTTTTTCAGCAATATCAATTGATAAAGTAGCTACTGTGTTTTTAAGTTCAGTCATTGCTTTCATCTTTTCATTATTTATTTGATCCTTAGCAGTAGTTAAGATTTTATCAGCTTCAGTATTTGCTAATTCTTTTGCATCATTAACAATTCCGTCTTTAATTTCTCTTGCTTCTTTTAATAAAGCATCTCTCTCAATCCTTGCTTCAGCTAAAATTCTTTCATTATCAGCATTTAATGCTTGCATCTCTGCTTTTGCTTTTTCTGCTGCCTCTAATGCATCCTTAATTCCGTCTTCACGTTCCTCAACAGCCGTCAATATTGGTCCCCATGCAAATTTCTTTAGCAAAAGAATTAATGCAATAAAAAGTAATGATTGCCAAAAAAATAATCCTACTGAAAAGTCGTTTATTAATTTATCCATTTTTGTTTCTTTTCTGTTTAATTTTTAAAATATAATCAAAACTACAAGCAACCCTTGTAGTTTTGATTAATTGGTTTGTTTTACAGTGCAAATAAAGCTGCAAAACCAATACCCTCAATAAGTGCAGCTGCAATAAGCATCACAGTTTGTATTTTACCAGTAAGCTCTGGTTGTCTCGCCATTGCTTCCAATGCCGAACCGCCAATTCTACCAATACCAATACCTGCTCCAATTACAACTAAACCTCCACCTACAATTGCTGGAATTTCCATAATTAATTAATTTAAATTAAACACTCTAGTTAATATTTTATATTTTTTATTCATGATGATGCTCTTCTACTGCCGCACCAAAATAAAGTGCAGATAACATGGTAAATATATATGCTTGTAAGGCTGCTACTAACAGCTCTAATAATGATAATGCAAATGCCAATCCAAATGATAAAGAACTTCCGACCCATCCTTTGAAAATAAATATCATTCCTAAAATACTCATCAACACGACATGTCCAGCGGTAATGTTCGCATATAAACGAATCATTAAAGAAAATGGCTTAATAATTGTTCCTAATAACTCGATAGGGGCTAAAATAAATTTCATTGGAATTGGTACGCCTGGCATCCAAAAGATATGTCCCCAGTAACTCTTGTTAGCAGTAACTGTCGTTAACACATACGTAATCAATGCCAAAGAAAAGGTTACTGCAATATTGTTAGTTACATTTACTCCCAGTGGAGTTAATCCAAATAAATTAATAATCCAAATAAAGAAAAATACCGTAAGCAAGTAGCTCATGTATTTTTTATAGTGCTTCTCTCCAATATTAGGAATAGCAATGTCGTCTCTTATATATAGGACTATTGGTTCTAACAGCCTGCCCATACCATTTGGCAAAGCATTCTTTTTATATGATTTTGCCATTCTTGTAAACATGATTAACATTATTAAAAAAACAATCATGATGAAAGTTACATTCTTAGTAATAGAAAAATCAATAGGATGTAGGCCGCTTGCCTCAATAATGTGCCCATGATCTAAAGAATAGGTTCTTCCATTTACCGTATGAGGTGTTGTTCCGTGATGAAAATTAGAGGATGAGAAAATATCCAAATTACCATCTGTATATAAAATTATCGGTAGCGAAAATGAAATGTCGTGTGTTAATACAAAATCATGCGAATCCATTAAGTGATGCGCAATTGTTTCTTTTATCTCCGTTTTGATGTCTTTATCACCATGATTCATATGCTCTTCAGCTAAAATATTAAGGCTTGAAAAAACCGAAATTACTATGGTGAAAATTATTGTTTTTATATTCATCTTACAGGACTAGGATTGTCTTTTTTAAAATCGGTGCAAAAATAGATATTTATGTTAATCTAACTATTTTTTTTGCAGTAATTTTATTCTACTACAAATAAGTTATTTGTTAGCTGTATTTAAAAGTGAAATTAACGATTTTGTTTCTACAAATAAAGATAGTAAATAAGGGATGAAGAAAGACATAAACTCTGTTTTAGAAACAATATCGTTCTCTTTAAAAATTGGTAACACAATCTTAAAAAAAACAATGAATTTTATAAGGGTTCCTGCTAAAAAATAAAATCCCAAATATTCTTTTTGTTTATCTCTTAATAAAAAAACCAGCCAATAAACAAAACAAGCAACAGATAAATTAAGAGCGTATAATAAAATTAAGTGATCAAAACTTACAATATAATCGTGAATAAAATATGATCCCCCTAAAACAAAAAAAAGGTAAAAGTGAAAACTTATTAGTTGTTTATTCATTATTAAGCTTATTTAATTGTTGTATTAAATTATACATTGAAATTATTAGAGCTAATAAAACAAACAATATAGTAAACCAGTTTTTTTCTAGATTATATTTAATGTCCAAATATTTTCCTAGATAAGATCCTAGATAAATTGTAATTCCAATCTGAAAAGAAGCGGATGTTAAAACAAGGTATTTGTTAAGCTGTTTTTTCCTTTTTTTCTTGTTTTTCGGCATATTTAATGTCTTTAATGACCGCCCCCATACTACAAGATCCAGTAAATGAAGCCCCTGGCTCAATTGATAGTTTATTAGTGATAATATCACCATTTAATTTAGCAGTAGATTTTAAAGACAATAATTGTGCTACTGAAATTTTTGCTTTAATTGTTCCAGAAACATCTGCATCCGTACAAACAACATCACCCTCAATAACACCATCTTTTCCTAAAACAACCTTACCAGAAGTGTTAACGGACCCTTTTAAAGTGCCATCAACTCTAATATCGCCTTTTGACTGAATATCACCTGTAATTACAGTCCCTGCACCAATCATATTTATTGCAGCAGTTGTTTCTGTATTTTTCATATCTTCATTTTTATTTGTAAACATATTTCTAGATTTTAAGTACGCAAAATTACTAAATTCTTTTTATTCTTTATTCAATCGTTAAATAATTCTTTTTAAAGAAGTTGTGATAACCATACTCATCCTTATTTTTATAAAATTCTTGGAAATTCTCAAAAGAAATTGCCATCACCTTGTGTTCTGATTTGTTAAGTTCTTTTAAGATGCTTTCTTCCAAAACAAACATTTCATGATATACCATAACATCAGAAGTATTGTCAAAAGCTTTTATCATTAGCAAATGTTTATCCATCCCTAAAAGTAATGCGCTTATTTCAAACACTTCATTTTCAAAATCCTGTGAGTGATAATCGGAAATAAGGGTTTTTAAATAAGTTATATCAACAGCTCCTTTTGGTATTATAATAATTATCATTTGAGGTAAGATGCTTCTGTATAAATAAGGAGAGCCAGCAATAGCCAATTCATTAGCTTTTTCCATTTTAGAAGGATCATTAAGAGCGTCCAAAATATGTTGAGCTTCTTTAACTATTTTTTCATCTGCATCAAGAGAAATAAGTTTGTTTAATATTTCTGTTCCTCTATCAAACTCATCTTTATTTAAAAATGATAAAGCTCTTAAAAATAAATATTTTGATTGATACTCGTTTTCTAAAATTACAGTTGTTTTGTCTATTACCTGTTGATATTCTTCCAAAGAATAATTTGCAAAAACTGCCCTATAGTCCAATTCTTTTTTAGCTAATTTATTGGTTGCCTCTAGTTTAAAATCAGGATTTGTAAGCATTTGAGCATAAATGCTTTTTGGAAACCTTTCAAGTAATACTTGTTTTGAGTTTTGAGCTTCTAATTTATTGTCAATATCTGTGTGGTTTAAATAAATACTGTAGCAAGAAAGTGGTGCGTACTGTTCGTCATCAGAAAACCTAGCGTATAAGGCTGAAAAAACTTCAGTGCTTTTAGTAATTTCTTCTAAATCTTCTTTATAAATTGTTCCTACTTGGAATAATGCTTCTTTAATTTGGGTATCAGAAAGTTCAAAATCTTCAATTGAAGATGGCAGTTGATCTAAATAAAATTTTGGATTTTTTTTGTTTTTTGTCGCTATTGCTGAAGAATCAATTGCTGAAGAATCAACCTCAAAACTAGAAGTTATTTTTTTATCCTTTCTTCTCCAATCATCTTCTAACTTTCTTTTGCCCCATTTTTTTCTAAATTCTGACATCCCAAAACTTAATGTTGCTGGGTTGTAAAAATACCATTTTCCTCCAGAGGTGTTGTTTCCAAACTGATCTTCTCTTCCTCCGTTTCTTCCATTTTGATAGGACATTTGCTGTCTTAACCTTTCGTTTTCTGCTTCTTCTCGTTCTTTTTCAACTTCAGCCTGTATAATTTGAGTTATCATTTGGTTCTTCTCAGCTTTTGGAAGCATTGCAATCATTTGCAAACTATCTTGCAATTCAATAACATCTAAATTATTTATAAGTTCGGAAAGTATCTCATGCTTTTCGCTAGCGTCTTCATACATTCTAAAATCAGAATCCATATAAAATAAGGTGCTATCATAATATATTTTTGATGACCTGTAAAGCGACCTCTCAAACTCAATAACACCAAGCTTTAAAAATGATATTGCTTTTTGAGAATTATTTTGAATGCTATTTACAGCAGATAATGTGTAATTTTCAATTGCAGAAATTGTGTCCTTGTTATTTATATCCATTTCTGCTAAAGTAAAGTAGATTTGATCAAGATACTCTTTATTTTTATCGTCCTTAGTCATTTTAAGGAGTTTTTCCTTCATCTTTTTGCTATCCTTATTTCCGATTTCTAATGATCTTGCTAAATTCATTTTTGCATTAAAAGTCATCACATATTCAGGATTTGATTTTAATACGAGTTTGTAATATTTTTGAGCTTGTTTATGGTTTTTGTCTTGCTGATAAAGCTGAGCTAATATATAATAGTACCTTGCTTTTTTACGCTTTCTTTTAATTAGTTGAGTAGCATTAGTGAGCTCAGTAACTGCTTGTGAATAATCGCCTCTTTGTATGTAATAATCAGAAGCCACAATTGCCAACTTTTTTTCTAGCTTATCAGGAAATCTTTTATTGCTCATGAGTTCGTCAAGCTCAGATTTAGCAGAAGAGAAATCACCTTTTTCAACAAATGAACGAATAAGCCAAAGAGATGATTTATAAATTATCTCATTCTTTTTATATTCATTATTTATAAAACTAAATGTTTTGATTGCTTCATCAAATTCACCCTTATAAAAATAGGATTTCCCAACCATAAAATAGTTGTCATCAATCCATTTGCAATACTCTTTTCCTTTTATTTTCATGGAATGCCTTTGAATCACAATTGATCCTTTTTTAATGGCTTTATCCATATAAGAATGTGTTTTTTTAGATTTTTTCAAATCTCCTGTTGGGTAGACAGAAAGAATGTCTGTAAAATCATCAATATGTTTTGCGTGCAGTTTTTTTACACCCAATCTCACACTTTCATTTCCATTAAAGTGCCCGTTAAATTTTGCGGTTGTATTATGATATTGCCTGTTGACCCAAGATTTTTTCTTTGTAGAGCAAGAGGAAATTACAAGCAAAATTGAAAGTAAAATTACTCTCTTTATATGATGTGTTCTTAGCTTCATTCTGCTTATAAACTACTTTTGTTTAAATTTATTTTATGGCAATTTGTAAAATTCACGCAAATATGCTCATATTTTTATGATATTTGCAAACTTATGCAAGATAAAGAAGGTTTAAATAATTTCTGGAAAAAACTGCTACATAAATACCGTTTTGTAATAATTACAGATGATTCTTTTGAAGAGAAATTGTCTGTAAAATTAAACAGATTAAATATATTTGCTTTTGCTGGTATTTTTGTTTTTATCTGCTTTTTTAGCGCATTATTACTTATTGCTTACACACCTTTAAAAGAATATGTTCCAGGGAAATCTACAACTGAAGTTCAAAAAAGTTTAATTGAATTAAACATTAAAACCGATTCATTAGAAAGAGCTTTAAACAGTAAGGAAATTTATCTGCAGAACATAACTAATATTATAAATGGAGATGAGTTAATTACACCTAAAAATACAGAAGATATTTTAAGTTCTGAAAAAGAGATTTTTTTTGAAAAATCAATTGAAGATTCTCTTTTAAGAGTAAAGGTAGAGACTGAAGACAAAAGCTCTATTACTTTTAATAAAGACAAAAACAATGAGTTTTTAATGTTTTACCCTCCATTAGGTGGAATAATAACAGATAAATTTAACAATAAAACTAGGCATTTTGGGGTCGATTTAGTGGCCAAGGAAAAATCAAGAATTGCCACAGTTTTAGAGGGGACAATAATTGTTAGCCACTGGACTTCTGAAACTGGTTATGTAATTGGAGTGCAACATAAAAATGATTTTATCTCTCTTTATAAGCATAATTCGGTTTTATTAAAAGAGGTTGGGGATTTTGTAAATGCTGGCGATCATATTGCAATAATTGGGAATTCTGGAGAGCTTTCAACTGGGCCACATTTACATTTTGAACTTTGGCACAAAGGAATTCCTGTAAACCCAGAAAATTACATTTCATTTTAAGATGAGTATTAAAGCATCATTAAGTTTGCCTTTTGCTAAATTTATTGTTACCAAAAACAGTAAGTGGAAAAAAAATGCTGTAAAAGTTCAGCAAAAACTAATGTTTGAATTAATTGAACAGGCAAAAAAAACAAAATTCGGAAGGGAGCATAATTTCTCGGAAATTAGAAATTATTCTAATTTTAAAATGCAAATCCCAATTAGAGATTATGAAGGTTTAAAAGGGTATGTAAAGCTAATAATTGACGGAGAAAAAGACATTCTTTGGCCTGGGAAACCACTTTATTTTTGCAAAACATCAGGAACTACATCAGGAGAAAAATACATTCCAATTTCCAAGGAAAGTATGCCTAATCACATTACAGCTGCTCGTGATGCAATTCTGAGTTATGTTGCTGAAACAAAAAACACATCTATAGTAAATGGGAAGATGATATTCTTACAAGGAAGTCCAGAACTTACAAAAACGGGAGATATTTTAACGGGGAGACTTTCTGGTATTGTTGCGCACCATGTACCCGCTTATTTAACAAAAAACCGCTTGCCTTCTTTTGAAACAAATTGTATTGAAAATTGGGAGATGAAAGTTGATGCAATAGTTGATGAAACTCTTCCTGAAAATATGAGTTTAATCTCTGGAATTCCTCCTTGGGTGCAAATGTATTTTGAAAAATTACAAAAAAAAACAGAGAAACTCATAAAAGATATTTTTCCAAATTTTGACCTTTTTATTTATGGTGGCGTAAATTACGAACCCTACCGTAAGTCCTTTGAAAAATTGATTGGAAAACAAGTTGATGGTATAGAGTTATATCCTGCTTCAGAAGGTTTTATTGCTTATCAAGATTCACAAACAGAAGAAGGGATGTTGTTGTGTGTAAATCATGGAATATTTTATGAATTTATACCATCAGAAGAATTTTTTAATAAAAATCCAACAAGAATCTCTCTAGAAGATGTGGAAGTTGGGGTGAATTATGTAATTATTTTAAATACGAATGCTGGACTTTGGGGGTATAATATTGGGGACACTATTAAATTTGTTTCTATAAATCCTTATAGAATTATTGTAAGTGGCAGGATAAAACATTTCACCTCAGCTTTTGGAGAGCATGTTATAGCTGAGGAAGTTGAGAAATCATTAAAAGAAACGATAGAAATACTAACTTCAGAGGTAAATGAATTTCATGTTGCTCCTCAGGTAAACCCAGAAGAAGGGCTGCCTTATCATGAGTGGTTGATTGAATTTGAAAAAGAGCCGGAAGATTTAAATCAGTTTGGTGGTGAAATTGATAAAACTCTTCAAAAATATAATTCTTACTACAAAGATTTAATTACTGGTGGAATTCTGAATCCTTTAAAAATAACTCCTATTTCTAAAAATGGATTTAGAGAATACATGAAGTCAATAGGAAAACTTGGGGGACAAAACAAAGTGCCCAGACTAGCCAATGATAGAAAAATTGCAGATAAATTAACAGCATTTTAATGGAACAAAAGAAAAAACAAATAGCAATTTTAGGTTCAACTGGTTCAATAGGAACGCAAGCTTTAGAGGTTATAAACGAACATTCTGATTTGTTTGAAGTGGAAGTCTTAACCGCAAATAACAATAGTGCTCTATTAATAGAGCAAGCAAAAAAATTCAAACCAAATACTGTAGTAATTACTAATGAAGATAAATACAAGGAGGTTGATGCTGCTCTTTTTGATTTAGGGATAAAAGTTTTTGCTGGCGCTCAATCGTTAGAAGAAGTTGTTGAGGGAGAAAATATTGATATTGTATTAACAGCCTTGGTGGGTTATTCGGGATTAAAACCAACTATTAGAGCGATAAAAGCTAAGAAGAATATTGCTTTAGCCAATAAGGAAACTTTGGTTGTTGCTGGAGATTTAATCACCAAACTATGCCAAGAATATAATGTTCAGATTTATCCAGTAGACTCTGAACATTCTGCAATATTTCAATGTTTAGTTGGTGAGGCTTATAATCCTACTGAAAAAATATATTTAACAGCTTCTGGTGGCCCTTTTAGGGGTTGGGCAAAAGAAAAACTACAAAACATCAAAAAAGAGCAAGCACTAAAGCATCCTAATTGGGAAATGGGTGCAAAAATTACAATTGATAGCGCAACCTTAATGAATAAAGGTTTGGAGGTTATTGAGGCAAAATGGTTGTTTGATTTAAAAGCCGAGCAAATTGAAGTTGTGGTTCACCCTCAATCAATTATTCATTCGGCCGTGCAGTTTGAGGATGGTTCTATAAAAGCACAATTAGGAATTCCCGACATGAAACTACCAATACAATATGCGCTTGGATTTCCTGAAAGGTTGAAAAATACTTTTAAGCGTTTCAATTTTATGGATTACCCAAATTTAACTTTTGAAAAACCAGATGCCAAAACTTTCAGAAACCTTCAATTAGCTTATGATGCTATGGAAAAAGGAGGAAATATGCCGTGTATTTTGAATGCTGCAAACGAAATTGCAGTAGCTTCATTTTTGCAAGATAAAATTGGTTTTTTAAATATGTCAGATTTAATTGCAGATTGTATGGAAAGAATTACTTTTGTTGCCAATCCAACTTTGGAAGATTATATCGCTACTGATGAAGCAACAAGAAAATTAGCTAACGAACTATTATAGATGGAATTTTTAATAAAAGCTGCTCAACTCTTAATGAGTTTATCAATACTAGTAGTACTACATGAGTTGGGGCATTTTATACCCGCAAAATTATTTAAAACAAGAGTAGAGAAATTCTACTTGTTTTTTGACCCTTGGTTTTCGGTTGTAAAAAAGAAAATTGGCGATACTGAATATGGAATTGGTTGGCTCCCACTTGGTGGATATGTAAAAATATCAGGAATGATTGATGAAAGTATGGATAAGGAGCAGATGGAAAAGCCTGCTGAACCTTGGGAGTTTAGAGCAAAACCAGCTTGGCAAAGGCTAATCATTATGCTGGGTGGGGTTACTGTAAATTTATTGCTAGGTATTTTTATTTATTCTATGACTTTGTTTGTTTATGGAGATAAGTATTTACCAAACGAAAATTTGGTTGATGGGGTTTGGATGGTTAGTGATATGGCAACCGATCTTGGTTTTGAAAATGGGGATAAATTTGTGACTGCTGATGGAGAAAAAATAGAGCGTTTCTCTGATGTTTTAGAGAAAGTTATTATTTCCAAAACAATAACGGTTGAAAGAAATGGAGTTGCTACTGATATCACCATGCCAATTGATGTGATTGATCAATTTTTAAATAATGGAAATCAACAATTATTTTACCCAAGAATACCTACAGTTGTTAGTGGTTTTTCGGAAAATTCTAATGCAAAAAAGGCTGGGTTAAAAAAGAAAGATATTCTGGTTGCAATAAATGGAGTTTCATTAACTTATTATGATGAGTTTAAAGATGAATTAGCAAACTATAAATCAGAAGAAATTATAGTTTTAGTTGATAGAGGTGGTGAAGAATTAACTATAAATGTAAATGTAAATGAGGATGGAATGCTTGGGTTTAAACCTGCCAACCTTTCACTAAAACAACTTGAGGAGTTAGAACTTTATACTCTTGCTTCTCATAAATATGGATTTGCCGCATCTTTCCCTGCGGGCTATAATAAAGCAATAAAAAAACTAAGTTCATATATCGATCAATTTATGTTGATTTTATCCCCAAGTACAGGGGCTTATAAAGGAATGGGTGGTTTTGGGGCAATTGGTTCTATGTTCCCAGCAACATGGAATTGGGAGGTGTTTTGGAATTTAACGGCTTTCTTGTCTTTAATGTTAGCGTTTATGAATGTATTACCTATTCCCGCCTTAGATGGTGGGCATGTTGTATTCTTGCTTTACGAAATGATAGTGGGTAAGCCCGCTCCTGAAAAAGTAATGGAAAATGCTCAAGTGGTTGGAATGATAATGCTGTTAAGTTTACTTGTTTTTGCAAATGGTAATGATGTTTTAAGACTCTTTTAAATTGTTGGAAGCGATAACTACATATCATTTAATAATTATCTTTTCGGTAACGATTATTATTTCTTATTTCTTTAATTTATATGCTAAAAAATCAGGAATACCTGCTGTTTTACTACTAATAGGATTGGGAATTGGAATAAATTATGTTTTGCGTTTTTCAGGGTTTCCAAAACCAGATTTACTACCTATTTTAGAGGTTTTAGGTGTGGTTGGATTAATCTTAATTGTGTTGGAGGCAGCTTTAGATTTACAACTTTTAAAGGAAAAAGTTGGACTCATAATTAAATCATTTTTAGTTGCTCTTATCGGTTTGGCTGGTACTGCTTATTTAGCTGCTTTAGCACTCAACTATTTAATGGAAGTTGAGGTGTTGAACGCACTGCTTTATACTATTCCGCTTTCTATTTTAAGTTCGGCTATCATCTTACCAAGTATTGATGATTTAGATGAAGACAAGCGTGATTTCATGATTTATGAAAGTACTTTTTCAGATATTGTTGGGATAATTGGTTTTTATAGTGTATTGACTATGGTGGGGTCTGGTTCTAACGAAAGTGTGTATGGTGAGGTTTTTGGCAACTTAGCTTTAACTGTAGTTTTCTCAATTATTATTTCTTACATACTTATATATGTGTTCCAAAACATAAAAGGACATGTAAAGTTGTTTTTACTAATTGCAATCTTACTTCTGCTTTATGCTGTTGGTAAAATGTTCCACTTATCTTCTTTAATTATCATTCTTATTTTTGGTATGATACTAAACAATTACAAAGTGTTTTTCAGAGGAGGTTTAATGAGGTTATTGAATAAAGAAAAAGTAGAGGAAGTGCTGAATGACATGAGGGTGGTAACTGCTGAAACTGCTTTTGTGGTGAGGACTTTCTTTTTTATTATCTTTGGTTGGTCGGTATATTTGGGCTCCCTTTTAAGTTTTAAGGTTATTGGAATTGGCTTAGTTATTTTGTTTATAATCTATTTAGTTAGGGCTATAACACTCTTTATTTTTAACGGAAAAAACATTGTTACTCAACTTTTTTTAGCTCCAAGAGGATTGATAACCATACTCCTGTTTTTTGCCATTCCTGAAGAGTTATCAATTGGGCCTGAGTTTCAAGGAGTGTTACTATTTGTGATTTTGGTAAGTTGCCTTGTGATGACATGGTCCTTAATTTCCTATAAAAACAAACTCGCTCAAATTGGGGAATATGAAGATGAGGAATTGTTGGGGGAAAAAGAAATTGAGGAGAAAGAAAGTGAAGCCAAGGAATAACAAAGCATATCAAATCATAGCTCATCTTTTTTTCTACTTTTGCACTCTCATTTTATAAAAATAAATTACAATGATTGATATTAAAAAAAAACTAGGCGTTTTAGGAATTAAAGCATCTAATAATGGTACTTCAACAGGAGCTAATTCTTTTGGTGGTGGTGCTGAAATTGAATCTTATTCTCCGGTAGATGGAAGTTTGATTGGAAAAGTTACTGCAACAACTCCAGAAGAATATGAAAAAGTAATGCAAGCTGCAACAGCTGCATTTAAAGATTGGAGACTAAAACCTGCTCCACTTAGAGGGGAGATTGTTCGTCAGTATGGGGAAAAATTAAGGGCTTATAAACAAGAGTTGGGAGAGCTTGTTTCTTATGAAATGGGGAAATCTTTACAAGAAGGTTTAGGAGAGGTGCAAGAAATGATTGATATCTGTGATTTTGCTGTTGGTCTTTCTCGTCAGCTACATGGTTTAACCATGCACTCTGAGCGTCCAGGACACAGAATGTACGAACAATATCATCCGCTTGGTGTAGTTGGAATTATTTCTGCATTTAATTTCCCGGTTGCTGTTTGGAACTGGAATACAGCATTAGCATGGATTTCAGGAGATACTTGTGTTTGGAAGGCGTCAGAAAAAGCACCTTTATGTGCCGTTGCTTGTCAAAACATCTGGAATGAAGTAGCGAAAGAAAATGATTTACCAGAAGGAATTTCTTGTATCATAAATGGAGATTATAAGGTGGGTGAAATGATGACTTCTGACGATAGATTACCTTTAATTTCTGCTACTGGTTCAACAAGAATGGGTAGAATTGTGGGTGCTGAGGTGGCTAAAAGATTCGGAACATCATTATTAGAATTAGGAGGAAATAATGCAATTATCATTACTCCAAATGCTGATTTAGAAATTACAATTATTGGTGCATTATTTGGTGCTGTTGGTACTTGCGGACAAAGATGTACTACCACAAGAAGATTAATTATTCACGAATCCGTTTATGATGAGGTTAAGAATAAATTAGCGAAAGCTTATACTCAATTATCGATTGGCAATCCGTTAGATGAAAGTAATCATGTTGGACCGCTTATTGATAAAGATGCTGTAAATATGTATTTAAATGCTATAGAAAAAGCAAAAGAAGAGGGAGGGAATGTGTTGGTTGAAGGTGGTGTTTTAGGGGGTGAGGGTTATGAAAGTGGTTGTTATGTAAAACCAGTAATTATTGAAGCTGAAAATCATTTCCAAATTGTACAAGATGAAACTTTTGCTCCTATTTTATACATCATGAAATATACTGAGTTAGAAGAGGCTGTTGAAATGCAAAATGGTGTAAAACAAGGATTGTCTTCTGCTATTATGACAACTAATTTGCGTGAAGCTGAAAAATTCTTATCAGTTGCGGGTTCTGATTGTGGTATTGCAAATGTAAATATTGGTACTTCAGGTGCTGAAATCGGTGGTGCTTTTGGTGGGGAAAAAGAAACGGGTGGAGGAAGAGAAAGTGGCTCTGATGCTTGGAAAATTTACATGAGAAGACAAACAAATACAATTAACTATACTGAAGAATTACCTTTAGCGCAAGGAATCAAGTTTGATTTGTAAAACAGTTGTTGATTGCTATAAAATAATAAAAAACCCTGCTCTTTTTGAGTGGGGTTTTATTTTTTGTATTTTTCGAAAATGAAAAGATTTCAAAGCCTACTAATTTATTTTTTATTACTACTTCCTTTTATTTCTTTTTGTCAAACTAATTCAGATTGCAGTGATGTTACTATATCATCAGCAACTGTTAATGGTAGTTATACTGTAAATTCTTATTTAGAAAGTGACGGGATAAGAGATGGTAATGATTATTATGGCTCGACAATATATTATCCAGAAAACACAAGTGGTTTATTACCAAGTATTATTATTATCCCAGGTTATGCTAACCCAGAATTAAGTATTCAAGCTTGGGGATCTTTTTTAGCTTCTCATGGTATTGTGTGTATGACTATTGGCACTAATAGTATTTGGGATGAGGTAATAGATAGAAAAGAAGCCCTACAAGATGCTTTAATTAGTTTGAAAGCTGAAAATAACCGAACAAACTCTCCTTTATTTAATAAGTTAGATACTAACCTTATTGCCCTTGGTGGTTGGTCAATGGGTGGTGGGGGTGCTCAATTAGTTGCAGCTGAAGATCCTAATATAAAAGCAATTCTTGCTTTCTGTCCTTGGATCGACCCATCAGCTGTATCTCCTTCCTTGTTAAACCACGGCGCTCCAATTCTCATTTTTAGCGGACAAATTGATTTTGTAGCTCCGCCAGGTACTCATGCTGATATACAGTACAACTACACCCCAAGTTCTACAAAAAAACTTAAATATGAAGTGTTTGGTGGTGGGCACACAATTGCAAACACTCCTTTAGGTGGGTTTGGTGAGGTGGGAAGAATGGGTCTTTCTTGGTTAAAAAAACACCTTGTTAATGACAGTTGCTACTGCCCTTTATTGTTAGACACGCCAACTACAGCTTCTGATTATGAAACCAACATAGATTGCTCCACCTCTACTGGTGTTGTTGATTATATAAATGATTTAATTGTTTATCCTAATCCGTCAAGTAGTACAATTACTTTGAAGGGGGTGTTAATCAAAAACAATATTTATCAAATTATAAGTATAGATGGTAAGGTGTTAAAGAGTGAAGTCTTAAAAACCTCTAAAATTGATGTTTCTTTTTTAAAAAAGGGAGTCTATTTTTTAGACTATGAAAATCGGAAAATAAAAATAATTAAAAATTAGTTTTCTTTTTTATCCAACTCAATTCTCTCGTCTCTATTTGCAAGTTCCCATGCGGTTAAAAAAACCAAGCGCGTAATAGTTTCAATTTTTTGAAAATCAATTTTTTCTACAGTGTCTGTTACTTTGTGATAGTCTTCATGAATACCATTAAAATAGAAAATTACGGGAATGTTATTTTTAGCAAAATTATAATGATCAGATCGGTAATAATATCGGTTAGGGTCGTCCTCTTCATTAAATTTATAGTCTAATTCTAAACCAATATGCTCTTTATTTACTTGTTCGTTTATATCGTGCAGCTCTTGGCTTAGCCTGTCTGCCCCTATAAGGTATACATAATTAGGATTGTCTTTAAAATCTCCTATCCTTCCAATCATATCAATATTTAGGTTTGCTACTGTTTTTTCTAAAGGATAAATTGGGTGGTCTGTGTAGTATTTACTTCCTAATAATCCTTTTTCTTCTCCTGAAACTGCCATTACTAAAACAGATCTTCTTGGTCCCTGCCCTGCTTTTTTAGCAAGCATAAAGGCTTCTGCTGTTTCCATTGCTGCAACCGTTCCGCTTCCATCATCATCAGCCCCATTAAAAATTAAACTATCATGTTTTCCTAAATGATCATAGTGAGCGGTAATAATAATAAGTTCGTCTTTTAGGTCTGTTCCTTCAATATAACCCAAAACATTTTCTCCTTTTATTTTCTTTTTATTTCCAAATATCTTTTTTATTAGGCTCTGATCGCAATCATCACATTTACAAAGATGTCTGCCTGACTTTACTTTGAATTTCTGATAGTAGGTTTTCTTTTTATAGGGTGGTATTCCTATTTTTTTAAAATGATTCATTATATAGTCAGCTGCCATTTTTTGTCCTGGCTTTCCTGTTTCTCTACCTTCTAAAGAATCAGATGCAAGTATTGTAAGGTGTTTTTCTAAATCTGAAGCAATAATTGTTTCTGAGTATTTTATATTGTCTTGAGAAAAAGAAGAAGTTGATATTCCTATAAAAAATATAAATATTATTTTTTTCATATTAACAACAAGATATTTTATTTACTCTAGTTTCATGTCTTCCTCCTTCAAAATCTGTATTTAAAAAAGTATCTACAATTTTTTCTACTTCTTGCCATTCTAAATGTCTGGCTGGCATAGTAAGTATATTAGCATTATTATGTAATCTCGCTTGTTCTGCAATATGAGTATTCCAACAAAGTGCCGCTCTAATTCCCTGGTGTTTATTAGCCGACATATTAATTCCATTACCCGTTCCACAAAATTGAATACCCAAATTGTTTTCCTTTTTTTCAATACTTTCAGCCAATTTGTGTGCAAAATCTGGGTAGTCCACACTCTCCAAAGAAAAGCATCCATAATCTCTTATTTCATTACCTTTACTAGATAAAAGTTCTTTTATTTTTTCTTTATATTCAAACCCTGCATGATCACAAGCTACCCCTATTTTCATAATTTATTATTTTAACAGTGTGTTAGTAATTTTAAAATTTAACCTAGTAGGTTTATTTTACTTATTAATATTTATTTTAAAAATATGTTAATAAATAAGTAACCAAATAAAACAACTTCTCTTTTATTTATAATTATAAAAACTAAGCTTTTATCAATTTTTAAAGTCAAGTAAAATTATTGTTTTTTATATTCTACTTTTAAACTCACTTATTAACTTTATTTAATTGTAAAAATAGTTTTATTTATTAAAATAAAGCTGTTGGTTTAGCTTATTAACAACTATTTATAAGTGTTAATATAATATTTAAGTAGTTGATTATTAAAATTTAAAAATTAACAATTATTTAAAAAAGTGTTAGTTTGTTTTAATATATAATATAAACTAAAAATTACAACTACATTTATTAACTGAGTTAACATTTATATATATAAATTATATTTATTTTTAATTTTTAAAATAACTTATATATATTATAATATAAAAATAAACTCAATTTTTAATTTTATAAAATTATTGTACTTTTACAACTCACTAATAAATTTAAAAATATGAAAAAAATATTTACTTTATCTACCGCTTTACTTTTAGTTGGTAGTGTTTTTTCACAAGGAACATCAGTTACTTTTTGTGATGACTTTGATTCTTATCAAAATGGAGATCCTATTGCAGCAACTTCTTCTGATTGGGAAACTTGGGGGTCTATTACATCTCCAACTCCTCCTTATGTAGATGATGCTGATGTAACTAATATATTATCAAATTCTGGAGATTTTTCTTTGTATTTTGAGGCAGTAGGAGCAGGAGGACCACAAGATGTTGTACTTCCTTTTGGTTCAGGTACTCCATATACTATTGGAGATTTTGAATTTTCAGCAAACTTTTTTGTTAATCAAGGAACAGGCGCATATTTTAATTTTCAAGCCGAAAATACTCCAGGAACAACATGGAGTTTAGATGTACAAATGGACGCAACAGGTAATATTTCTTTTCAAAATGGAGGAGGTGCAACAATTTTTTTAACATCAACATATCCTATGAATACATGGTTTGAAATTAAAACTGTTGTTGATTTAACAAATAATAATTGGGAAATATTTATAGATAATCAATCTCAAGGAAGTTTTACAAATACAGTTAATAAAATAGCATCATTAGATTTATATCCGATTACAGGACATCAATTTTATGTAGATGATGTTTGTTATTCTTATACTCCAGTGTTTTTAGAAAATTTAAATGCTCAAGTTTCATCAGTTACTCCAATAACAGGTTTAACAGGTCAAACAAGAAATCCTTCTGTAGAAATTAGAAATTTAGGTTTAACTAACGTTACTTCTTTTGATGTTGATTTTGAATATAATGGAAATACAATTACTGAAAATATTAGTGGATTAAATATGGTTACTCTTGATGTTTATCAGGTTAATTTTAACAACTCTATTTCTTTAATTGCTGGAACAAATCCAGGAATAGCTACTGTATATAATGTTAACGGTTTAGGTCAAGATGATGAACCTTTAGATGATCAAATGACAATAAATATAGCATCTATTACACCTGCAGCAGGAAAAGTAGTAATTGGTGAGGAAGCAACAGGTACATGGTGCGGTTGGTGTCCTAGAGGTGCTGTAGCTTTAAACTGGATGGATCATGATTATGAAGGATATTGGCAAGGTATTGCTGTACACAATGGAGACCCAATGACAGATGCTGATTATGATAATGGAATGGCTCCATATATAGGGGGATATCCAAGCGGAATGGTTGATAGAGGACAAGAAATAGATCCAGGAGCCTTTAAAAATGATTTTTTACAAAGAATAATTATTGAACCAAACGGAGTAATTACAAATGGAGCAGCATTAAATGGAGATACTCTTAAAGTTAATTTAAATGTTAATTTTCAAAATTCAGTAAGTGGAAATTATAAGCTAGCATGTGTTTTAGTAGAAGATTCGGTTACAGGAACAACACCTCAATATTATCAATCTAATTCATATAGCGGAGGATCTTCTTTAATAGATGTAGATGGAAGTGATTGGGCAAATAAACCATCTAATGTTCCTGCATCACAAATGGTATACAGACATGTAGCTAGAGGAATTGCTCCAAACTTTAATGGAAGTCCATTAGCAAATACGTCATATAATTCTGGAGATACTGAAACTTTATGTTTCGAATTTACTTTAGACCCATCATGGGATTTATCAAAAATTCATATTGTTGGGATGTTAATAGACAATGGAAATATGATTGATAACGCCTCTTCAAGCTCTATAGGTGATGCAGAAAATTTAGGATATACTGCTTGTGCAACAACTTCAACAGGACTAGAATTAAATGGACCAGATAAAATAAATATTTATCCAAATCCAGCAACTGATAATATTTATATTTCAAATTTATTTGAAAAATCTATTATTAAAATTTATGATATTCAAGGTAAACTAGTTTTAGAAAATAAAATATCAAATAAAGAATATGTAAATATTTCAACCCTAGCTAAAGGAATTTATCAAGTTAAGTTTGAAGGAAATAATTTAAATGAAACAAGAAAATTAATTGTAGAATAATTAAACTAAAATAAAATCCATTTGCTTTCTTTCTAAGTCAGCTCTTTGTATTTTAATTTTAACTTTTTGCCCTAGTTGGTAACTGACTTTTGTTCGGTATCCAATTAGGGCATATTTTTTTTCATCATAAATATAATGATCATCTTTTATACTACTAACCTTAACCAAGCCCTCACATTTATTTTCTATAATTTCTACATACAAACCCCATTCAGTTACACCAGAAACCACACCCTCAAAGGAATCACCAATTTTATTTTTAAGGAATTTTACCTGCATGTATTTAATAGAATCTCGTTCAGCAGTTGATGCTACTTTTTCCATTTCAGAACAGTGTTTACAAACCTTCTCTAAATTTTCTTTACCTACTGAAGTTGCACCATTAATATAATCTTCTAGTAACCTATGAACTATTAAATCAGGGTATCTTCTAATGGGAGAAGTAAAATGAGAGTAATAATCAAAAGCCAACCCATAATGACCAATGTTATTAGTTGAATAAACAGCTTTTGCCATTGAACGAATAGTTAATGTTTCAACCATTTGTTGTTCTTTTTTACCCTTCACTTTTTTAAGCAAATCATTTAATGATTCTGAAAGTTTATTTGAATTTTCATTATTTATAGAGTGTCCAAACTTTTTTACAATATTATTTAAAGTTGAAATTCTATCTGTATCTGGCAAATCATGAACTCTATACACAAATGATTTAGCAACTTTTTTTGGAAACCCAATATGTTTAGCAACTGTTTTGTTTGCTAAAAGCATAAACTCCTCAATCAAATGATTGGTTGATAAACTCTCTTTAAAATAAACATCTATAGGGTTATTGTCTTTATCTAAAATAAATTTAACCTCAGTGCTTTCAAAATTTATTGACCCCTTTTTTTTTCTTTTTATTCTTAATACTTTAGATAATTTATCTAACAAAAGCAACTCAACCGAAAGCTCTCCTTTTTTATTATCAATAACATCCTGTGCTGTTTGGTAAGTAAAACGAACATCAGAATGAATAACGGTTTTTGCTATTTTGTAATCAACCAAATTTGCTTTTTCATCCATTTCAAACAAAACCGAGTAGGCTAAACGATCAACATTTGGTTTTAATGAACAGATATTATTAGATAGTATTTCAGGAAGCATTGGAATAACTCTATCCACCAAATAAACAGAAGTAGCCCTTTCAACAGCTTCTTTGTCAATAATACCCCCTTTTTTCACATAATGAGATACATCAGCAATATGCACTCCTATTTCCCAATTTCCATTAGTTAGTTTTTTTACTGATAATGCATCATCAAAGTCTTTTGCGTCCTTTGGATCAATAGTAAAAGTAGTTGTTTTTCTAAGGTCTAAACGATTCTTAATTTCTTCAACTGATATTTTCTTAGCTATACTATTTGCTGATTTTTCAACTTCTTTTGGGAATTTTGGTGCAAAACCATAATCATAAAGAATAGAGTTTATTTCGGTATTATGGTCATCAACTTTTCCAATTATTTCAACAACCTTACCAATAGGGTTTTTATAATTTTCATTCCAACCCTCTACTTTTACCAATACTTTTTTGTTTAAGTATTCTTTTCTAACTGATTTTGGTGGTATAAAAACATCAAAAGAAACCCTTCTATCATCAGTTATTAAAAAATAATTTGATGACGAATTATCTATTACACCAACAAATTCGGTCTTTTTTCTTTTAATAACACTCACAACCTCTCCCTCTTGTTTTTTATTTATTTTTGTAAAAAGCAACACTTCCACCTCATCACCCGCTAAGGCAAATTGACTGTATTCTTTTGGGATGAAAACCTCATTTTCATCATCAATATTTGCATAAACACCTCTTTGATTAGTGTTTTTTATAGTGGTAATAATTTTTGACGTCTTCTCCTTCAGCCTAAACGCATCCCTTTGAGTTTCTTCTAAAACACCCGATAAAACCATATCTTTCATTACATCAATTATCTGGATTTTCACACCCATTTCTTTAACTTTTAAAATTTTACCAACTTGTTTGTAATTTAGCTTCATTTTAGAATTTTCTCTAAAAATTACTAATAACAAATCATATAGACGAGTGTTTGAAAACTCACCTTTTCTATTTTTCTTAGATTTTTTCTTTTTCTTCATATTATTGTGGCAAAAATAATAGTAATTTTACCATCAAGTGCTAATTAAAAGTAAACATATCATTATCTTGTTGTTAAGTGTTTTGATTTTATCGTCATGCAGAACAAAAAAGAAAACGTTTAACGGTACTTCAACTCTAAAATGTGCTGATTATGATGGGTCGTCTACCAAAACAAAAGAAAAGAAAAAAACAAAATGGAGTTTAGTGCTTTATAAAGATGGAGATAAGGTTGGAGGAAAAACTAAAAAAGGAAAAAGCAGACTTTTTAAAAAGAAAAAATAGTATTTCGTAACCCTTCCTAAAACATAGTCGTTAATCAAAGTAACGGGAAACGACTATGAAAAAATCTTTACTTACAATTATTATTTTACCATTTTTACTTTCTGCACAAACAGAGGGTAAAAAAACATTTAGTTTCTCAAACCATCCTATTCCTGATCAAAACATAACCGCAATTGCAACTGATAATACTGGATTAAATTGGATAGGAACACTTGAAGGTTTAATTTGTTACAATGGAAAAAGGTGGCATACAATCACATCTAAAAACAGCAAACTACCTTCTAATAAGATTTTATCAATAAAAATAGTTGGCAACACAAAATACATTGGTACCACTGAAGGGTTTCTGGTAATTGATAATAACACTTGGGATGTTTATACTTCAAAAAACAGCAAACTCCCTTCTGATAAAATCAGGAAAATTATAAAAACAAAAGATAATATTTTAATAGCAACATCAAAAGGGTTGGTAAAATATAGTAATGATTTTGAAGTGATTTTGTCAAGTGATAAAAATGGAATAATTGATGATGATTTTATATCAATGAGTGTAGATCATAATAATGTCGTTTGGCTTGGAACAAATAGCGGTTTATATAGTTTTTCAAATAATATATGGAGAATTTATAACACAAAAAACTCAGAGTTACCCAATAATAATATTTGGGATATAGTAATTGACGGGGAAGGAAAAAAATGGATAGCAACAAAAAGAGGTATAATTACTATACTAGACGATCAATGGGTTTTGTTCAATAAAAAAAATACACCACTTAAAACAAATACAATTAAATCTTTGGTTTATGATGATTATGATCAAATTTGGGTGGGAACCGACAAAGGAGTTGTTTCTTTTGATGGAGAAGATTGGAAAAAACATAAAATAAGCCACAAAAAAGCGCTTGTAACCTCATTATTTATTGATGATTTTGATAACAAATGGGTGTGTACCTTAAAAGATGTAATTGTATATAATATTGATGGTGTAGAGTTTAAGAACAATATTAGTGCGCAAAATAGCGTTATTGTAAGCAAATAAAAAAATCAAAGAGTAAAATATATTTTTTGGTTAATACGCAAAAAGTCCAACCATTATGGTTGGACTTTTTGTTTAATATTGATTTTAGATGAAAAGAATATTTTTAATAGTTTTTGGTATTTTGTTACTCCCACTTCTTACAATGCAGTTTTCTAGTGAAGTTAATTGGAATATTTTTGATTTTTTAATGATGGGATTTTTACTAACAACAACTTTATTTTTGATTAGATATTCAAAAAAATATACGCATAACACAACAATTATCATATGTGTTGTTGCAATATTCTTAACTATATGGATACAGTTAGCGGTAGGGATTTTTTAAAATAAAAAAAACCAATCATATGATTGGTTTTTTTGCTCCCCCTCTAGGACTCGAACCTAGGACCCTCTGATTAACAGTCAGATGCTCTAACCAGCTGAGCTAAGGAGGAGTGTTTGTTAAAAACGGCTGCAAAAATATAAGAATGGATTAAATAATACAATATATTTGCAAAAAAAAATTTATGAGTATTTTAGTAGTAGGCACAGTAGCTTTTGACGCGATAGAAACACCTTTTGGAAAAACAGATAAAATAGTTGGAGGGGCAGCAACATATATTTGCTTGTCATCATCTTTTTTTACAAAGAAATTAAATTTAGTATCTGTAGTTGGAGAAGACTTTCCTAAAGAGACCATTCAAATGTTAAAAGAAAAAAATGTAAACACTAAAGGGCTTCAAATAAAAGAAGGAGAGAAAACTTTTTTCTGGTCAGGTAAGTATCATAATAACATGAACACTAGAGATACAATGGACACTCAACTTAATGTTTTAGAAAATTTTGAACCAATTGTACCAGAAGAATTTAAAGATTCAGAATTTTTAATGTTAGGAAATTTGATGCCTTCGGTACAAAAGAAGGTTTTAGATCAAATGACAAAAAGGCCAAAATTAATTGTTTTGGATACTATGAATTTTTGGATGGATCTTTTTATGGATGACCTGAAAGAAGCATTAAAAGAAGTTGATGTTCTTACCATTAATGATGAAGAAGCGCGTCAGCTTTCTAGCGAATACTCGTTAGTTAAAGCGGCAAAAGTAATATTAGCAATGGGACCTAAATATTTAATTATTAAAAAAGGTGAGCATGGGGCATTGTTATTTAATAACAAAGAAGTGTTTTTTGCACCAGCATTACCTTTAGAAGAAGTTTTTGATCCAACAGGAGCGGGAGATTCTTTTGCAGGAGGATTTATTGGTTATTTAGCTAAAACTAATGATGTTTCGTTTGAAAACATGAAGAGAGCAGTAATTAACGGCTCTGCAATGGCATCATTTTGTGTGGAGAAATTTGGAACACAGAAATTAACTGAAATCAACCAGGATGATGTTGACGCAAGAATTAATGAGTTTGTGAATTTGGTTAAGTTTGATATTTCTTTAAAATAAAGAATCACCCTTATTAGCCACATTGTTTTCATACCACTGATCGGTTAATAGGCTTTGGCCATCAGCAGCTTCAACTGCTAAAAAATCACACCTTTCATTTTCCTTGTTGTTAGCATGACCCCTTACCCAGATAAAAGAAACTTTTTGCATTCTATAAATTTTAAGAAACCTAATCCATAAATCAGGATTTTTCTTTTTATTGAAATTCTTTTTCTCCCAACCGAACACCCATTTTTTTTCTACTGAATCAATAACATATTTTGAGTCAGAGTAAATTGTAATTTCAGAATTTGCTTTTTTTACACTTTCAAGAGCAATAATTACAGCCAATAATTCCATTCTATTGTTTGTAGTCAACTTAAACCCCTGTTTTAATTCTTTTCGATAACTACCACTCATCATTACAATTCCATAACCCCCATTTCCAGGATTGCCTTTAGCTGAGCCATCAGTATAAATAATTATACTCATAAGGAGAATAATGTTTTTTCAATAATTTTAGGGTATAAAGATTGTTCTAATTCGTGAATCTTAGCAGTTAAACTTTCTAAATTTTCATCAGGAGAAAGACTAAAACTTTTTTGGAAAATAATTTTTCCCTCATCATAATTTTGATTTACAAAATGGACACTAATTCCACTTTCAGTTTCTTTGTTTTCCAAAACTGCTTTATAAATATTTTCACCATACATCCCTTTTCCACCATATTTAGGCAACAAAGCAGGGTGAATATTAATAATCTTATTGGGGTACTGTTCAATCATTTTTGAAGGTATTTTTAATAAAAATCCAGCCAAAATAATATAATCAACCTGATATTTTACCAGTATTTTAGCTAAATCATCAAAATTTTCAAGCTCAGTTTTTGATGTAAAAACCATTGGAATCTTCAATTTTTTAGCTCTCTCTACAATAAAAGCATCTTTTCTATTTGTACACATCATCACTAACTTAATATCAGATGATTTATTGAAATAAACACAAATATTCTCAGCATTACTTCCCGCTCCTGAACCAAAAATTGCTAACTTTTTCACTCCTAAAAATTTTTATCAAAAATAGTATAAACAAACAGATGTTAAAATAGAAAATAAGAAAGTTTGCAAATTCTTTTTATTATAGTTTTATTTGCACCTTATTAACTAAAAACATATTAACATGTCAGATATAGCAGAAAAAGTAAAAGCAATTATTATTGATAACCTAGGGGTTGATGCTAGTGAGGTAACAGCTGCAGCAAGTTTTACAAATGATTTAGGAGCAGATTCTTTAGATACAGTAGAGCTTATTATGGAATTCGAAAAAGAATTTGACGTTCAAATTCCAGACGATAAAGCTGAAGCTATTGCAACAGTTGGTGATGCTGTTTCTTTTATTGAAGAAGCGAAAGCCTAACTAAAAATGAAAAGCAGAAGAGTAGTTGTTACAGGAATAGGAGCTTTAACTCCTATAGGTAACAATTTACAAGATTATTGGAAATCATTAGTTGATGGAGTAAGTGGTGCCGCACCAATCACCAATTTTGAGGCTTCAAATTTTAAAACACAATTTGCTTGCGAGTTAAAAGACTTTAAGGTTACAGATTTTTTACACAAAAAAGCAGCAAGAAAAATGGATCCTTTTTGCCAGTACGCTATGGTTGTAGCGGATGAGGCAATAAATGATTCGCTTTTAAATATTGAGGGCATAGATTTAGATAGAGCTGGAGTTATTTGGGGTTCTGGAATTGGAGGAATGAAAACATTTCAACAAGAAGCTTCTGATTTTGCAAAGGGGAGCGGAACACCTAGATATAGTCCATTTTTTATTCCAAAGTTAATTTCTGATATTCCTGCTGGTCATATTTCAATAAAATATGGTTTTAGAGGCCCAAACTTTACTACAGTTTCAGCTTGTGCTTCATCAACAAATGCATTAATTGACGCGTTTAATTATATTAAATGGAATAAGGCAGATATTTTTATTGCTGGTGGTTCTGAGGCTTGTGTTTTTGAAACAGGAATGGGGGGTTTTAACGCAATGATGGCGCTATCTACTCGTAATGATGATCCACAATCAGCATCTCGTCCATTTGATAAAGATAGAGATGGTTTTGTAATGGGAGAAGGGGCTGGAGCAATTGTGTTGGAAGAATATGAGCACGCTATAAAAAGGGGAGCAACAATTTATGCAGAAGTTGTTGGTGGAGGATTAACAGCAGATGCACATCACATTACAGCTCCACACCCGGAAGGATTAGGAGCAAGAAATGTAATGAAACTAGCTATTGAAGACGCTGGTGTTGATGTTACAGATATTGATTATATAAATGTTCACGGAACATCTACACCTCTTGGAGATATTGCAGAAACAAAGGCAATTAAGGATTTGTTTGGGGAGCATGCGTATAATTTAAATATTAGCTCAACTAAATCAATGACAGGACATCTTTTGGGTGCTGCTGGAGTAATTGAGTCTATTGTTTGTATAATGGCGGTAAAAAATGACACTATTCCTCCTACAATAAATCATAAAACAGATGATCCAAATATTGACAATAAGTTGAATTTAACTTTTAATACAGCACAAAAAAGAAAAGTTAATTATGCACTTACTAATACATTTGGATTTGGAGGACATAATGCCTCTGTATTATTTAAAAAATACGAATCATAAGTTTTTTTAAAACAATAATATCAAAGCTCACTTTTAAAAATAAAGGTGAGCTTTTTTTATTTCAATTATTAGGGTATCATTCAGAAAATGAAATTTATAAAAAAGCATTTATTCATAAATCTTCCAATAAGAATAGTCATAACGAGAGATTAGAATACCTAGGTGATGCGATTCTATCCTCTATAGTTTCGGAATCATTATTTAATGATTATCCCAGTGAAGCAGAGGGTTTTTTATCTCAAAAAAGAGCAATAATTGTAGGGAGAAAACACTTGAACCTGGTTGGTAAAAAGATAATTCCAACTCAAGAGATTAAAAGTAAATTGAATAAAATACCTCTTAGTGTTTATGGAAATACTTTGGAGGCAATTATAGGAGCAATCTATATAGACAAGGGTTTTGGTAAAACAAACTTATTTGTTCAAAAGCATATTTACACTTCAGAGTTTATAAATGAATTATCAGATACAGATTTTAAGAGTAAACTTTTAAAATATTCCCAAAAGAAGAATATAAATATGGAGTATAAAGTGGAAAAACAAGAAGGGCCTGATCATAAGAAAGAATTTTTAATTGCAATTTATCTTAATAATAATAAAATTGCAGAAGCAAAGGGATCATCAAAAAAGGAAGCCGAACAAAAAGCAGCCAAAAAAGCATATAAAATTGTATTTTAGCCCTAATGAAAACGCATTACACATTAGAATGTGAACAAGAATATGAATTTGTTGTTTTAGCAATAAACAGCCATAGCAAAGCATATAAACTGTGTTGGAATTTAAATAACACACTTTTATTAAATTTTGAAATGACTGATGAGCATTCGATTTCAGATGAATTGTTATTTACAAGATATAAAACTAAAACTGAAAGCGGAGCACAGATTGACCTTCTTGCCAACAGAACCAAGAAGGGTTACTTAATTCCATCACAAAAAAGTGTAAATTACTTTTTAGTTATTAAAGATGAGTGCTGGTGTGATACAAAAGAGTCGTTTTTAAGTAAATTAAGAGCAATAAATGACATACTTTTGGTGTTTGAACTAGACTTAGAAAAAACTAAAAAAAGTGAAAGATTTATAATACATGATAAGAAAAACTAAAATAATAGCCACAATTGGTCCAGCTACATCTTCAAAAGTAATGTTGAAGAAGATTATTGGTAAAGGGGTGAATGTTTGTAGGTTAAATTTCTCTCATTTAACTCATGATGATGCAAAAGAAATAATTTCAAATATTAAAGAAATTAACCAAGAACTACATGTTCACACTGCAATATTAGCGGACCTACAAGGACCAAAAATCAGAGTTGGAGAATTTAAAAATCCAATAAATCTTGTAAAAGGGAATGAAGTGATTTTTAGCACTAAAGATAAAAAAGATTGCATTTACATCAACTACCAGAATTTTGCGAAAGATGTTAATGCAAAAGATAAAGTATTGTTAGATGACGGAAAACTAGCACTTAAGGTAGTTAGTACAAATAAAAAAGATACGGTAGTTTTAAAAGTAGTTTTTGGAGGTCTATTGCAATCAAGAAAAGGGGTAAACTTACCTAATACACCAATCTCCCTTCCTTGTCTTACTAAAAAAGACAAAGAAGATTTAGAGTTTGTGTTGTCAGAAAAAATTGAATGGATTGGACTTTCATTTGTAAGAAAGGCTGATGATGTTCGCATTCTTAAGGAGATAATTGCAAAAAGAAATTTACACCATAAAGTAATTGCAAAGATTGAAAAACCTGAAGCAATAAAAAATATAGATGAAATTATTGATGTAACTGATGCAATAATGGTTGCTAGAGGTGATTTGGGTGTTGAAGTCCCTCCTCAGAAAGTTCCTGTATATCAAAAGATGATAGTAAACAAATGTATTATTCATGCTAGGCCAGTTGTTATTGCAACACAAATGCTCGAAAGCATGCTCGAAAGCCCATCAGCCACAAGAGCAGAAGTGAATGATGTAGCTAACTCAGTAATTGATGGGGCTGATGCGGTAATGCTTTCAGGAGAAACATCAGTAGGGAAATATCCATTGAATACTGTAGATACTATGAGGGAAATTATTAGGGATGTTGAAGCAAGTGAGCATAATATTTCTCAGAATAAAGTAATTAGGCCATTGATAAATAACAGTAGATTGTTGAGTAATGCTATCTGCTCTCATGCTTGTGATATTGCGGAAAACACAAAGGCTAAAGCAATAATTACCGTTACTTATTCTGGGTTTAATACCATAAAAACTTCAAGTTTTAGGCCCCAAGCTTTTATTTATGCTTTCACCAATAATCATACGATTTTAAATACACTTAGTTTGGTCTGGGGGGTTCAGGGGTTCTATTATGACAGAGGAACAACAACTGATCAAACCATTAGAGAAACAAAAGAAATACTAAAGCAAGAAAAACACCTTAAAAAAGGCGATTTAGTTGTAAATTTGGCCAGTATGCCAGCCCAAGAAAAAGGCATGACAAATATGATGAAAATTAGTAAAGTAAGATAAAACCAAAAATGATAAATACAGCATTATTAGCAGAAATTTGTAAGGTGGCGGGAGCTCCAGGACACGAACAAAGAGTAAGAGAAATTGTACTAAGAGAAACAACAGGTTTAGTTGATGAAATTAAGATTGATAATCTAGGGAACTTGGTCGCGATTAAAAAAGGAAAAGAAAGGAAAAGAGTAATGATTGGAGCTCATATGGATGAGATTGGCTTTATTGTAACTCACATTGATGATAAAGGATTTGTTTACTTTCATACTTTAGGCGGTTTTGATCCTAAAACTTTAACCGCACAAAGAGTAATAATACATGGAACAGAAGATGTGATTGGGGTAATGGGAGGTAAGCCAATTCATTTGATGAATGCTGCTGATAGAGCAAAAGTGCCTACTATTAAAGATTATTTTATTGATACTGGAAGGCCTAAAAAAGAATTAGACAAAATAATTTCAGTTGGTGATACTATTACCAGAAGCAGTGAGCTGATTGAAATGGGAGATTGTATCAACTGTAAATCTTTAGATAATAGAGTTTCTGTATTTATACTTATTGAGATGTTCCGTGAAATGAAAAAAACACCTCCTTATGATGTGTATGGTGTATTTACTGTTCAAGAAGAGATAGGAATTAGAGGGGCAAATGTTTCTTCAATGGATATAAATCCTGACTTTGGTTTTGGATTAGATACTACTATCGCTTGGGATACTCCAGGAAGCACAAAGCAAGAACAAGTTTCTGTTTTGGGTGATGGTGCTTGTATTAAGGTGATGGATTCAGCAACTGTATGTGATTACCGTATGGTAAAATACATGAAGGAGTTATCGAAAAAGAAGAAGCTAAAAACACAATTAGAAATATTACCTGCAGGAGGAACAGATACAGCAGGAATACAAAGAATGAATCCAGGTGGATGTATTGCGGGGGCGGTTTCTATCCCAACAAGACACATACATCAATCTATTGAAATGGTACACAAAAAGGATGTTAGAGGAGCAATAGATTTGTTGCGCCACTCGGTAGAAAACTTACATACTTACGATTGGAGTTTTAGGTAGAGAAAAATATATAAAAGAAAACCAGCTGAAAGGCTGGTTTTTTGTTTTTATAGAACCCCCAACCCAATAGCAATTGCCATTAGCATAATCATTACCGCAACAGTAATTTGCACAAATGTAGTTGTGATTTTCTTCAGTATTTTTTTACCAATTAAAGCGCCAGCAAAGGCAGCTAATACAGCAGCTAAAAGCAAATTGATATTTTCTTATATTCCCATAGAACTATATTTTGTAAAATAAACTGATACTCTTGAAATATCAATCACAGAGGAAATCATAACCCCAGTAGCAATAAAACTTTCCTTATTCAATCCACACTTAATTAAGAAAGCACTTCTTAGCGCTCCTTGATGTCCTGATAGACCTCCAAAAAAACCACTAATAATACCTCCAAAAAATAGTTTGTTTTCATCAAACTCTAATTTTTTGAAAAAGGGTAATAATTCCAAAAATGCAAAAGCAAACATTAAAATAGCAATCATCACTTTTATGGGAGTAATCATAAATTCTTTTGCACCTAAAGTATAAGTGTACCATGCTGTAGTTTCAGAAAAAGACATCAGTATCCATGCTCCAATTAATGCACTCACTATAGCGGGAGCACCAAATTGTATAACGATTCTCCAATTAGCTTCTTTCCCTACCAAATACATCTTAAAGAGGTTGTTTAGCAAATGCACAACACCTGTTAAAGCAATTGCCATTTCCAAAGGAAAGAAAAGTGCAAAAACAGGCATCAGGATAGTTCCTAAACCAAAACCTGAAAAGAAAGTAAGTAGTGATGCAAAAAATGCAGCTAAGCAGATTAAAAGAATTTCCATTTAAGTTTAAATACTCTTATCAAACTGCTTTAAGAAACGCACATCATTTTCAAAAAACAAGCGTAAATCTTTTACTCCATATTTTAACATGGCAATTCTTTCAATTCCCATTCCAAAGGCATAACCGCTATATTTCTTAGAGTCAATTCCACAGTTTTCCAATACATTTGGGTCCACCATACCGCAACCTAAAATCTCCAAATAACCTGTGTATTTACATACATTACATCCTTTACTATTGCAAATATTACAACTTACATCTACCTCAGCACTTGGCTCAGTAAACGGGAAGTAAGAGGGTCTTAATCTTATTTTTGTTTTTTCTCCAAACATCTCTTTTGCAAAATACAATAGCGCTTGTTTTAAGTCCGAAAAACTTATATTTTCGTCAATATACAATCCTTCCACTTGATGAAAAATACAATGTGCTCTTGCTGAGATCACCTCATTTCTATACACCCTACCAGGAGATAGTGTTCTAATTGGCGGGTTGTTATTTTCCATATACCTTACCTGTACGGATGAGGTATGTGTCCTAAGTAAAACATCAGGATTAGTTTGTATAAAAAAGGTATCCTGCATATCTCTTGCCGGGTGTTCTTCTGGTAAATTTAAAGCAGAAAAATTATGCCAATCATCTTCTATTTCTGGCCCCTCACTTACTGTAAACCCAATTCTATTAAAAATATCTACAATCTGATTTCTTACCAATGAAATAGGATGTCTGCTACCTAAATTATCCAAAGAAACAGGTCTTGTAAGGTCAATTTCACCATCATTGCTTTCTGTTTCAAAAGTTCCTTTGTAGGAGTCAACTTTCACTTGAGCATTTTGTTTAAGCGTATTTATTACTTGTCCGAATTCTTTTTTACTTTCATTAGGAACGCTTTTAAAAGCAGCAAAAAGCTCATTCATTTTCCCTTTTTTTCCTAAAAATTTTAGACGAAAATCTTCTACTTCCTTTTCGGATTTTGGAATAAAACTATCAACCTCTTGTAGTAAATCTTTAACTGTTTCTAACATTCTAATAAATTGTATATCTTTGCTTATCTAAACACAAAGAAACAATAATTATGCTAAATAAAATTTTAAAGTCAGTATTATTAGGGGTTTTTGCCCTAGCGATTGTAACAAACTTTAGTTCTTGTAAAAAAGAAAAAGAAACTATAGCAGCAATTGTTGTTAAAAATGATGCAGGTCTTCCAATTTCACATGCAAGAGTTGTGTTACATGCTATGCCTTTAAAAAACTCACTTTACACATATAACCCTGATAATTATGATACTTTTGACTATATGATTAAGTCTAATTTAGACACGGTTTATAGCGCACAAGGTCAAATTTCAGATATTTTTGTTGCTGATTGGACTGATGATAATGGGAGAGCAGAATTTACTTTACCACTAGCAATGATACTGAATGTTTCTGCTTTATGGCAAGTTGATAATAATATTGAGCGTATGGGGGCTAATATTATTAATATTAAAGAAGGAGAGATTACAACTCAAGTTGTAGAAATTAGAAACTAAGCAAGATATTTTAAAATAGCCTCTTGCATTAATAATCCCTGTTGGTTTTCTGTTAGGTTTTTTACTGCTTTTAATTCAGTAAAATGTGGCCATCCATCCTCATCAATACTATCAAATTTATAGTAGCCAAACGAACACAAAACCTTACAAGTTGCTACATGTAATACATCTAATTTTTCCTCTCTACTAAAACGATAGCTTTCAAAATTTAATTCTTGAATTCCAATTAAGTATAGAATTCCTTTAAGAGTCATTTCATCATCAAACTGTTTTTCTAGCTTTTTAATTAAAGCATCCCACTTTTTATTTAGATCTTCCATTTTGCAAAAGTAAGTTTTAATATCTTTACCAAATGAATTATTTAGATATTGTTATCGCAATCCCATTGCTTTATGGTTTAATTAAAGGATTTACTAATGGACTTATAAAAGAGATTACTGGTTTATTAGGTTTAATTATTGGAGCTTATGTAGCTATTAATTTTTCTTCTTATTTACATCCAAAATTTGAAGAAATTTTAGGAGGATATGAGCAGTTTATACCAATAATAGCATTTGCAACCCTAATTATAGTAAGCGTATTGATGATAAAAATATTAGGTTATATTATTGATAAATTAACTAAAGCTTTAGCTTTAGGCTTTGTTAGTAGGATTTTAGGAGCTATGTTTGGTTTTTTAAAAGTTGTAGTGATTTTCAGTTTTCTTTTAGCAATAGTCTCTGATTATGATTTGATTGATAAAAACACACAAGACGAGTCAGTTCTGTTAAAACCTATCCAAGAAGTATCCGACTTGATAAGTCCAGAAATTAACAAACATAAAACTACAATTTTAGATAAAGTAGAAAAAAGTGCAGATGAAGTAAAGAACAAACTAAATAACTCTAACTCTTCTGAATAGCAACAACACCAGGAAGCTCTTTACCCTCTAAGTATTCTAGCATTGCCCCACCACCGGTTGAAATATAAGAGACTTTATCTGCAAACCCAAATTTCTTTACTGCAGCCACTGAATCACCCCCACCAACTAATGAGAATGCTCCGTTTTCTGTTGCCTCACAAATTGCCTCACCAATTTCTTTGGTTCCTTTACAGAAATTTTCCATTTCAAAAACCCCCATTGGCCCGTTCCAAATTATTGTTTTTGAGTTTTTAATTATACTCGAAAAACTAGCAATACTTTCTGGGCCTATATCTAACCCCATGTATTCATCAGCAATATTTTTGATATCAGTAATATTGGTATTTGCATCATTTTTAAAATCATTTGCATTTACTGAGTCACTTGGAAGCAGTAAATTTACCCCTCTGTTTTTCGCATCTTCAATAAGTTGCTTTGCAAGGGCAATTTTCTCTTCTTCAACTAAAGACTTCCCGATATTACCACTACAAGCTTTTGCAAAAGTATAAGCCATACCTCCTCCAATAATTAAATTATCAACCTTATCAAAAAGAGATTTTATAACATCAATTTTTCCTGAGATTTTTGCTCCACCAATAATTGCAGTAAAAGGCCTTTTTGGTGTAGTAAGTGCTTTTTCTAATGATTCAATTTCACCACTCAGTAAAAACCCAAAATATTTAGTATTAGGAAAATAATCTGCAATAATTGCTGTAGAAGCATGAGCTCTATGAGCAGTTCCGAATGCATCATTGATATAAATATCAGCAAGTTCAGAAAGCTGTTTAGCAAATTTTAGACCTCCTAATTTTTCTTCTTTATAAAACCTTAAGTTTTCTAAAACCAACACATCTCCATTCTCCATTTTAGAAATATCAGCAGTAGTGCTTTCTCCAATACAATCGCTACTAAACGCTACAGTTCTATCTATTAATTTTGATAACTGCTTTACAATGTGTTTTAATGAAAACTTTTCCTCAAAACTATCTTTTGGCCTACCAAGATGGGACATTAGAATTGCTTTTCCTCCACAAGAAATAACTTTTTTAATAGTTGGTAGTGCAGCAAGAATTCTACTGTTATCAGTAATATTAAAATGTTCATCCAAAGGAACATTAAAATCTACACGAATTAAAACTCTTTTGCCCTCTAGCGAAACGTCTTGTATGTTTTTCATTTTGCAAAAGTAAAATAAATGCTATAAATCAGTACATTTTTTTTACATTTGACAGAAAGAAATTTTAAATGTTATTTAAGGATATAATAGGCAATAATGCTGTAAAAAAGCAACTGACTGAGGCGGTTAAGAACAATCGAATAAGTCATGCACAACTTTTTTCAGGAAAAAGTGGTAGTGCAAAATTAGCCCTTGCACTTGCGTATTCTCAATATTTAAATTGTGAAAATAAAACTGAGAATGATTCTTGCGGATCTTGTTCATCATGTCTGAAATTTTCTAATTTATCTCATCCCGATTTGCATTTAATTTTTCCTGTTTTAAAAGTGAATGGGGTAAAAACCCCAACTAGTGATATTTTTGTAAATCAATGGAGAGAGTTAATTTTATCTAATCAGTATATTAGCATAAATGATTGGATTGATTCTTTTGGTACCGAGAATAAAACAGGACAACAAGGGTCTATTTATATTGATGAGGCAGCATCTATTCAAAGAAAATTGAGTCTTAAAAACTATGAAGCTGAATATAGAGTTGTTCTTATATGGATGCCAGAAAGAATGAACCTTACAGTTGCCAATAAGTTGCTAAAACTACTTGAGGAACCCCCAAAAGGGACAGTTTTTATTTTGGTTTCAGAAGACGCAAATAATTTATTGCCAACTATCATCTCTCGCTTACAAACTTTAAAAATCCCTGATTTCAATCCTGAAGATATTGTTCATTATTTTGGAGGCATTACTCTTGAAAAAGCAAAACATCTTAAAAATATTACAGATGCTGATTTAGGGAAAATGATTAAAATTCAGCAAGATTCTGAAGGGATTTTAGATTTTTTTGAGGAGTTCTCAGCATGGATGAGGCTTGCATACAAAATGGATATTGGTGGAATCTCTAAATGGGTGGATAAAATCTCAACAACGGGTAGAAAGCACCAAAAATTGTTTTTATCTTATGCAATAAAAATGATGAGGGAGTGTTTAATTTTGAACTTTGCCAACTCATCACTTTTAAAAACAAACGAAAAAGAGCATGCTTTTATAGGTAAATTTTCACCCTTCATACATGAGGAAAATAGTGTTAAGATAGTGGAAGAATTAGAAAAATCAATAAAATCAATTAACAGAAACGCAAATGCAAAAATTTTATTTTTTGAGCTATCATTAAAAATGGTAAAATTCTTAAAAGTTAAGCGTAAATTTGCACTTAAATAAAATTATAAAATATGAGTTGTGGAAGCGGAGGAGGTTGTGATACATGTGAAGTCTCAGAATCTAGAGGTTGTGGAGTAAGTTCAGTATTTGATTGGCTTTACCAGATTGATGGGCCTAAAACTGATAATTCTAACCTAATTGAAGTTCAATTTAAAGGAGATAGAAAAGATTTTTATACAAATACAGAAAATCTTGATATAAAACATGGAGACATGGTAGCTGTTCAGGGAGATAAATCTGGGCATGATATTGGTAAAATAACTATGATTGGAGAATTAGTGGCACTTCAAATTACTAGAAAAAACAGAAATACTGAAAAAGACCCTCTTAAAAAATTATATCGTTTAGCATCAGAAACAGATATTGAAAAACAAAAAGGAGCCATTGAAAGAGAGGATGGCATTCTTGAAAAAGCAAAAAGAATTATTGAAGATTATAAGCTTGAGATGAAGTTGGCTGATGTGGAATTTCAAGGAGATAATTCAAAAGCTACTTTTTACTATACTGCTGATAAAAGAGTTGATTTTAGAGAATTAATTAGAGAATATTCTAGGCAATTTGGTGTTCGTGTAGAAATGAGGCAAATTGGAGTAAGGCAAGAGGCTGCTAAAATTGGAGGAATTGGAAGTTGTGGTAGAGAGCTTTGTTGCTCTACTTGGATGTCAGAGTTTCCTTCAGTTTCAACTAGTGCAGCGAGGTATCAACAACTTTCAATAAATCCTCAAAAAATTTCAGGGCAATGCGGTAGGTTAAAGTGTTGTTTGAACTTTGAGCTTGATGGTTATGTTGAGGCGCTTAAAGACTTTCCAAGTAATAAAGTACAATTGAAAACCAAAAAAGGAACTGGGAAATTCGTAAAGATCGATGTATTTAAAAGATTAATGTTTTATTATAATCCTGAAAGTCCAGGAGATTTTATTGAACTTCCAGTTGATGGTGTAAAACAGCTTATTGAATTAAATAAAAAAGGAGACATTCCTGTAAGTTTTGATGAGTTTACTGTTGAAGAAGAAGTTGTAGAAGTGAGTTTTGAAGATGCAATGGGACAAGATAATATCAATAGATTTGATAAGAAAAATCCTAAGAAAAGCAAAAAAAGAAAACGACCAGAAAGAAGAGAAAATTATAAAAAAAACAAAGCCAAAGCACAACAAAGAAGGCAAGAAAATAAACCAAAGAAGAATGCGTAATTTGAGCGGCATTTTTTTGTTTTTTGTTTTTTTTTCTTGTGATAACACAGTTTATGAAAGCCATAATTCTTTTGAAGAAAAATCATGGAATTCTGATAGTGTTATAACTTTTAATTACAATATTTCAGATACTTTAACCCCGTATGAAATGAGTGTTTTAGTTCGTCATACTGTTGATTACGAATACCAAAACTTATTCCTTTTTCTATCAGGAGATTTAAACGATACTATTGAGCTTGAATTGGCTGATAAAATTGGAAAATGGAAAGGAAGTGGTCTTAGCGACATAAGAGAGTTTGAATATCTTATTGCAAAAAATAAAGTGTTCTCAAAAAAAGGAAACCACTCAATAAATATTGAACAAGCAATGCGATTTGGGGCTAAAGAAAAAATACAAAATTTGGAGCATGTTATTGATATTGGATTAATAATCAGAAAGCAAAATGACTAGAGGGAAAAAAATCATATTATGGCTTGTTGTTTTAGGGCCTTTTATTGGACTTTTCTCATTAGTTTGGCTTACTTCACTAGGGTTCTTTGGTGCTTTACCAACTTTTGATCAATTAGAAAATCCTAAGAATAATTTAGCAACTGAAATCATGTCAGAAGATGGTGTTGTTTTGGGAAAATACTTTTTTGAAAACAGAAGTAGAGTAAGCTACAATGAGATTCCACAAAATTTAATCACAGCTTTAATGGCAACTGAGGATGTTCGTTTTAGAGAACATTCAGGGATAGACGGACGAGCTTTACTTAGAGCAATTTTTGGTGCAGTTACAGGAAAAAGCAGTTCGGGTGGGGCAAGTACAATTACGCAACAATTAGCAAAAATGTTGTTTACTGAAAAACCTAGCTCGGGTATTGATAGGGTAATGCAAAAGCTCAAAGAATGGATTATTGCTGCTCAGCTCGAGAAAAGATATACAAAAGATGAGATTCTTGCAATGTATCTAAACCGATTTGACTGGGTAAATAATGCAGTTGGAATTAAATCTGCAGCAGGAGTTTACTTTAATAAAAAACCATTTGAGTTAGATATAGTAGAATCAGCAATGTTGGTAGGAATGCTAAAAAACCCTGCTTTATACAATCCAAATAGAAGATTAGAATTAACTGAAGGAAGAAGAAATATTGTGCTTTCTCAAATGAATAGATATGAGTTTATTTCTGATTCATTATTTGATGTTCTCAAGAATCAGCCTATTGTTTTAGATTTTAAAAGGGCTAGTCATAATGAAGGCTTAGCTCCTTATTTTAGAGAATATTTAAGGGGAAAGTTAAAAGAATGGTGTTCCAATCATACCAAGCCAGATGGAACAAACTATAATGCTTATACTGATGGATTAAAAGTTTACACAACCATTAATTCTCGCCTCCAAACTTTCGCAGAGGAAGGGCTAAAATCTCACATTTCATCACTTCAAAAGGACTTTTACAAACACTGGAAAGGGTATAGTAAAGCACCATATCCTAAAGATTTTGAGTGGGAACAAATCAATGCTATTATTGATGCAGGAATGAAAAGGTCGGAACGCTACAGAAAACTAAAAAAAGCTGGAAAATCAGAAAGTGAGATTAAGCAAATTTTCAAAATAAAAGTTCCAATGACTTTGTTTTCTTGGGGTGGCGAAATAGACACTGTTTTATCTCCAAGAGATTCTATAAAGTATAACAAGTATTTCATCCATTCTGGAATGATGAGTATGGACCCTAAAACTGGCTTTGTAAAGGCATATGTTGGCGGAATCAATTACAAACATTTTAAGTACGACCATGTTAAAGTTGGAAAAAGACAAGTAGGGTCAACTTTTAAGCCATTTTTATATTCGTTAGCAATACAAGAGGGTTACTCCCCATGTTATAAAATACCAAATGTGCCTGTTGTTTTTGATAAAGAAAGATGGGGGTTAGCTAAAGATTGGGCGCCCAAAAATTCTGGTGATGATTTTGATGAAATGAATATTACGCTAAAGTTTGGTTTGGCAAATTCTATCAATACAATTACTGCTTATATCATGAAGCAATTTGGTCCTCATGCAGTTGTTGATTTAGCTAAGAAGATTGGAATTCAATCAGAGATATTAGCAGTGCCGTCATTATGTCTTGGTACTTTTGATTTATCAGTTTATGAAATGGTAGGGGCTTACTCCACATTTGTGAATAAAGGCGTTTGGACTAAGCCGATTTTTATTACTAGGATAGAAGATAAGAATGGTGTTGTTTTGGAAGATTTCACTCCAAAAACTCAGGAAGCAATGAGTGAGGAAACAGCTAATTTAATGGTGCGTATGTTACAGGGGGTAGTTGATGGAGTTTACAGTCCAGCAGCTGATAAAACATTAGGAACAGGAGTGAGGTTGCGCTATAAGTATCAGTTTAAAAATGAAATGGGTGGTAAAACAGGGACTACTCAAAATCAATCGGATGGTTATTTTATGGGAATTACTCCCAACTTAGTAACTGGCGTTTGGAGTGGTTGTGAGGATAGGGCAGCTCATTTTAGAACAATAGTTCTAGGACAAGGCGCTAATATGGCTTTGCCAGTTTTTGCTGAGTATATGCAAAGGGTTTATGCTGACACTTTGGAGACAGGAATTTATCCAATTGATTTTGATATTCCTCAGTCAGTTGATGATAGACTTGATTGTGGCGAATCAATTCAAGGAGGAAATAATGATGAATATGAAGAAGAATTTTAAGATATGATAAATAAAGTTGTAAGTAATATTGAACAAGCACTAAAAGGAGTTGAAAGCAATATGACTTTTATGGTTGGTGGGTTTGGTCTTTCAGGAATTCCTGAAAATTCTATTGCAGCACTTTCTAAAATGGATGTTTTTGGGCTAACTTGTATTTCTAATAATGCTGGAGTTGATGATTTTGGTTTGGGACTTTTATTGCAGAGAAAACAGATTAAAAAAATGGTATCCTCTTATGTAGGTGAGAATGCTGAGTTTGAAAGACAAATGCTTTCAGGAGAGTTAGAAGTTGATTTAATCCCTCAAGGATCTTTGGCTGAAAGATGCAGAGCAGGAGGAGCAGGAGTACCAGCATTTTTTACTCCAGCAGGATATGGAACTGAAGTAGCAGAAGGAAAAGAAGTACGCGAATACAATGGAAAACCTCATATTTTAGAATCAGCACTTACTGCAGATTTTGCATTTGTAAAAGCTTGGAAAGGAGATACTGCAGGAAATTTGATTTTTAAGGGAACTGCAAGAAACTTTAATCCACTTATGGCAATGGCAGGGAAAATTACGGTTGCTGAGGTAGAGGAATTAGTGCCAGCAGGAGAACTTGATCCAAATCAAATTCATACACCAGGAATTTTTGTTCAGAGAATTTTTCAAGGTGAAAAATATGAAAAACGCATTGAGCAAAGAACAACTAGAAAAAGAGAATAATGGCTTTAAATAAAAACCAAATAGCACAAAGAATTGCTCAAGAATTAGAGCGCAATACTTATGTAAATTTAGGAATTGGTATCCCAACATTGGTTGCTAATTATATTCCTAAAGGTATTGATATTGAGTTTCAATCAGAAAATGGAGTGTTAGGAATGGGGCCATTTCCTTTTGAAGGAGAAGAAGATCCGGATTTGATAAATGCAGGAAAACAAACCATTACTACTTTGGATGGTGCGGTGCTTTTTGATTCTGCCACTTCCTTTGCTATGATTAGAGGACAGCATGTTCAATTGACTGTTTTGGGAGCTATGGAGGTGTCTGAAAATGGAGATATTGCCAACTGGAAAATACCAGGCAAGATGGTAAAAGGTATGGGTGGCGCTATGGATTTGGTAGCCTCAGCTGACAATATTATTGTGGCTATGATGCACACCAACCGTGCAGGTGCAAGTAAAATTCTAAAACAATGTACTTTACCTATTACAGGAGTAAATTGCGTAAAAAAAGTAGTAACTAATTTAGCTGTTTTAGAAGTTACAGAAAATGGCTTTAAATTGTTGGAAAGAGCTCCTGGCGTAAGTGTTGATGAGATTAAAAATGCAACTGATGCAGATTTAATTATTGAAGGTGAAGTTCCTGAGATGGCATTTTAAACTAACCTTTAAACAATTTAAAATTTACTCTATATCGGTAAAACTCAATGTTAGAGGTCACAGATAATGCTCTTTTAATTTTTAAATTATCTTCTAATCCAATAATAATTCCCTTTACATTTTTATTATCTTCTGCTAATTCTTCTTTTACATATCCCATGTATCTTTGAATTTGCCCAACAACATTATCACTAACTCTTCCTTTTTTTAATTCAACAACTAATATTGTTTTTTTGTCTTTACTTATCGCAAGAATATCAATTGGTCCTGTATCACTTTGGTATTGTTGTCCAACTAATTCGCCATTTTCTTCATAAATATCATAATCATTACCTAATTCAGTAGATCCCCAATTTTTTACCAAGAAATCTTCAAGATGCTTCTCTAAAGCAAATGCAGAAGCATCTTCAACTGCTTCATCATTACTAAATATCATTGGTGGTTTTTTCCCTTTTAATAATATTTCAATCTCTTCAGAATATTTTGTTATATCACTTACCGTTCCAATAGAACCTGTTGAATTACGTAAAGCATCACTCATTTCAGATCTATCAATTAAAGAAGAATACCAATTTACCTTTCTTCTATGAGGTAAGTCTGTTTTTGATTGATAATAATAATTAGATGTGATCTCTCCAACATAATATCTCCCCTCTCCAGTAGGGCATAAAACAATATCTCCTGTTTTTATTCCCTTACAAATAGTCCATAGCATTCCACACGCAAGTCCTGCAGCAATTTTTTGATTTCCCAGGATGGCTTTTTAACCAAATAGGGCGAAACGCAATATTAAATTCCCTCCATTTTTCTTGCAAGTTATTTGTCATATCAATATCAGAAATAAAATCAGCACCAATAAACCCTCCTTCATAGCATTGTTTTGAGAACACACTATTTGCCCCTAACATTATTCTTTTGTATTGTTTCATAGGTTTAAACTTTAATCCCCTTACTTTCCAAATGCTTTTTTATGTCTTCTAATTTTCCCTCAGGAATAGCATCAATTAATTTTTGAGTATATTCTGTCCCGGGATTGTTATAAATCTGGTCGGCATCACCCATTTCTTCAATTTTTCCTTCTTGCATTACCACCATTCTATCACTCATGTATTTTACTACAGAAAGATCATGAGAAATAAAGATATAGGTCAAGCCAAACTCCTCTTTTAGTTCATTTAACAAGTTAAGAACTTGTGCTTGTACTGAAACATCTAATGCTGAAACAGATTCATCACATATGATGAATTTAGGGTTTACAGCTAATGCTCTTGCAATACCAATTCTTTGTCTTTGTCCTCCAGAAAACTCATGTGGGTATCTGTAAAAATGAGCAGGGTCTAAACTTACTCTAGCTAACAACTCTTCCACTCTCTTTTTTCTTTGCTCATCATTTTCTAAAATTCCATGCACTTGCATAGGTTCCATAATTGCATTTCCAATTGTCATTCTTGGGTTTAATGATGAATAAGGATCTTGGAAAATAATCTGAACATCTTTACGGAAAATTCTCAATTCATCTGCATTCATTTTTGCAATGTCTTTTCCTTTGTAAATCATTTCTCCTTCAGTTGGTTCTTCAAGTCTGATAATTGTACGACCACAAGTTGTTTTTCCACATCCACTTTCCCCAACAAGCCCTAAAGTTTCTCCAGGGTAAACATCAAAAGTTATATTATCAACTGCTTTTACATAGTCGCTTATTCCTCCAAAAAACCCGTTTTTAATTGGGAAATAAGTTTTCAAATTCTTTATTTGTAAAATGGGTTCTTTAGCAAAAAGTTCTTTTTGTCTTGCTGTTCTTTCACTTTCAGGAATTGCTAAATCTTTTGTAAAATCAGCAACTGAAATTCCATTATCAATAATCTCACCATTTTCATCAATTTTCATAAAATCAGCAACAGTTGGCAAGAAAGTATAGCGTTTATCCAATGGTGGACGACAAGCTAAAAGCCCTTTAGTATACGGGTGTTTTGGGTTAGTAAAGATATCCCAAACATTACCTTGCTCTACAATATTTCCTTTGTACATCACAACAACTTTATCGGCTAATTCTGCAATTACCCCAAGGTCATGTGTAATAAACATGATTCCCATATCGTGTTCTGTTTGCAAGTTTTGCATCAGTTGCAAAATAGTTTTTTGTACAGTAACATCAAGTGCTGTAGTTGGCTCATCAGCAATTAAAACTGACGGCTGACAACTCATAGCCATAGCAATCATTACTCTTTGTTTTTGTCCCCCAGAAATTTGATGAGGATAAGTACTGAAAATTCTTTCAGGCGTAGGAAGTTGAACTTCTTCAAACAACTTTATTGTAAGGTCTTTTGCATCTTTTTTATTTAACTTTTGATGCAATATAATAGCCTCCATCACTTGATCACCACAAGTAAAAACAGGATTTAAAGATGTCATTGGTTCTTGGAAAATCATAGCAATATCATTTCCTCTGAACTTCCTCATTTCTTCTTCTGAAATCTTTAATAAGTCAGTAGCTGTTCCGTCATTTTGATTAAAAATAATTTCACCTCCACTAATAATGCCAGGAGGTGAAGGGATTAATCGCATTGCAGAAAGTGAAGTAACTGACTTACCTGAACCAGACTCCCCAACAATCCCAATCGTTTCCCCTTTATTTAAAGTGAAACTCACGCCATTTACAGCCTTTACAGTTGTTCCTTCTGTATGAAATTCTGTTACCAGATTCTTAAATTCTAACAATGTATTTTCCATCTTTTATTCTGTTTTTAGGTTGCTAAAAATAACTATTTTTATGCAAACTCAATGTTTTCTTCTTTTATTAATTCCTCCCCTTTGTAACGTAATAGTAATTGTGCCACAGTAAGCGTATCTTTCTGGCAATATATTTTGATGCGTTCCAAATCTTTTTCTTTGTAATAAACACTTGCCACTTGACTTCCGTCAATATCATCTTTTGGAGTTGGAATCCCAAAAAGTGCTGCCAATAATTTTATTGATGTATAGTGTTTGTAATCTCCAAAACGCCAAAGCTCCATAGTATCTAAATGACTTACTTCCCAAGGTTTTTTGCCTGCTATATCTAAAAGTTTTGGAAGTTTTAAGCTATTTATAAGTGTTCTTCTTGCAATAAAAGGAAAGTCAAATTCCTTACCATTATGCGCACAAAGCTGATGTTGATTTTTGTTGAATTCTGAATTTAGTAAATCATTAAACTCTGAGATAATCAGCTTCTCATTATCACCATAAAATGATTTTATTCTGAAATGTTTTTCGCCTTTTTCTGTAAATAAATAACCTACTGAAATGCAAATAATTTTTGCAAACTCAGCCATTACTCCTGCTTTTAGTTTGTAAAATTCTGCTGGAGAGCACTCCTCTTTTCTTTGCCAAGTAGTTTTTTCAGCCCATAGCTTTTGGAAAGTAGTATCTAAATCTTCAAAATTTTCTTTTACCGGAACAGTTTCTATGTCCAGAAATAAGATGTTTTGTGTTTTTGTCTGACTTAACATTAGGGGTACATTTCTAAAGCAGCATCAATAAATTGATAGAAATCTTCCGAATGTCCATCTGCCAAATCAAAACCATAATTCCTGCCCAACCTAACAATAATCATATCTTTTTCAGGGATACAAATTACATATTGACCCCACAAACCTCTTGTGTAATATACATCTAAACCTTTCCTATTTGCAATCCAAAATTGATAGCCATAATTTATATTTTTATTTCCATCTTCATCAAATAAATTAGCAACTGAAGTTGCTTCCTTTACATAGTTGCTGTCCAAAAGTTGTGTGCCATTCCAATTTCCTTGATTCATGTATAATTTACCAAGTCTTGCAAAATCTCTAGCGTTAGAATTGATGCAACAAAAGGCCTTTTCATCACCTCTTTCTGTGTCTGTATTCCAAAGAGCAGGATGTTTTGCTCCCATTGGTTTCCATAATTTTTCAGAAGTGTATTCATTTACACTTTGTCCTGTAGCACTTTCCACAATAAATGCTAATAGCTGTGAGCATGAGCTATGATATTTAAAGATTTTCCCTGCAGTTTCAACAGCTTTTAGTTTCATCATTTGCTTTTTAAGGTTTGGCGCAAAATAAGCCTCTGCAGTTTGCCCTAATGGGTCGTGATAATCCTCATCCCAATCAAGACCTGAGCTCATTGTGAGTAAGTGCTTTATTGTAATTTTAGAATTATCTCCTTCACAAAATTCTGGCAGAAAATCACAAGCCTTTTGATTAATACTCTCAATCTTTCCTTCTTTAATAGCAATTCCAACCAAAGTAGATATCCAGCTTTTTGCCATAGAAAAGGAGTTTGAAGAACTGTCTGCAGAATAACCATTCCAATACTCTTCAAAAATGATACTGTCATTTTTTATTACCACATAAGCAACCGTACCCAACTTATCATTTATGGGTTTTATAAATTCAGGAAGTTGTGCTTTATTGTATTCTTTTGAAACTAACCATTCTTTATGATTCCCATTTTTAATACTATTTGAAGGAAAATGAATATAATCATCAATATATGAAGATGTATGTCCCTTTAAATAAGTAACAGAAACTGCCTTATAAAGCCAAGATTTACCACTTAATATGATGAGAAAATTAAGAATTACAAAAATTGCTAATATGTATTTCAATGCTTTTTTCATGTTAAATTATTTCCATTTCAAAAAGCTCAATTAAATGAGTTTTTACTTTGTTTTTTACTTCTTCAAAATCTATTTCTCTTTCTAATTCTTTTTCTAATGAAGTGACTTTTTTATTTGCAATTCCGCAAGGTATAATGTTCCCAAAATAGGATAAATCTGAATTTATATTAAAAGCAAATCCGTGCATAGTTACCCATCTACTGCTTTTTACCCCAAGGGCACATATTTTTCTGGCTTTTGGTGTCCCCACATCAAACCAAACTCCAGTTTCTCCTGGAGATCGTTCGGACTCCAAGCCGTACTCTTTTAATGTAAGGATTACCGCCTCTTCCAAAAAGCGTAAGTACTTGTGGATATCCGTAAAAAAGTTGTCTAAATCCAAAATTGGATAGCCAACAATTTGTCCAGGACCATGATAGGTAATATCACCACCTCTATTAATTTTATGAAAAGTTGCCCCCCTGCTTTTTAGATAATCTTCATTTACCAAAAGGTTTTTTTCATCACCACTTTTCCCTAACGTATAGACATGAGGGTGTTCACAGAAAATTAAATGATTTTTGGTGGCAACTGTTTTATCCTCCTTTCGATTGGATGATTTTACCGTTAATATTTCTGCAAAAAGCTCTTCTTGAAAGTCCCAACATTTTTTGTAATCAATCAGCCCTAAATCTTTAAATGATACTTGTTTATTCATTATATCTTCCCCAGTTCTCCCTTCAAAAAGTCAATTACATCTATCTCAATTGCATCAACATTATTCATTTCGGACAAGTACCAACTCACCCAATCCCCAAGGTTGATGTGGTAAAGCGAATTTTCAATTAAAGAATCTCCTTTGCTCCAGATTTCTGAAATATTATCCGTGTATTCTGAAATTACTTTTTTATTGATATCCATTCTTATTTGATTACGGTCATAGTCCGATTTATTACGGAAATAAACGACCGCTAAATCATTAACATTGGTACGCCAACCCAATAATTCATTATGATTCATTTCAGGAACCACATGATGCCAACAAAGCATTTTACTATTTTCATTTATCTGCTGACGAAAACGAACTGCCACTCCTTCAAAGCCATTTGCCACATAAATAACGGGAGTTTGTTTGTACATTTTTTTAGCCAAACCCATTGCCTGCTCTTGGATATCACTTTTTTCAGTATCAAGTAATTCTATTGCTTTAGTAAAATCAGATTTAAAAGAATCATCAATAATTCCGTAATGGTTTAGTATAAAAAATAATTCAGTAAATGCATAGCCAAACATAGCCCTTGGAGGCTGGTTCCCTGGTATGATTATTTTATTATAATTATTTTCTTCAGCAATTGTTTTCAATTTCCCTCCTGAAGTAATTACTGCAATTTCTGCACCTTTTGCTTGGCATTTTTCCAAAGCATAAAGTGTTTCTTCAGTATTTCCTGAGTAAGAATTTGCAATAACTAGCGTATGTTCATTCACAAAATTAGGGATACTGTAGTCTTTTGTTGCAGTAATAGGAATATCTACTTTTGGCGAAATAATATCACTTACAATTGTTCCTCCAATTCCAGAACCACCCAAACCACAGATCAAAACATTTCTGATTTCTTTAGTACAGGAAGTTAAACTTGTATTGTTTGCAAGCTCTATTGCTTCTCTTAAATGATTGCTAAAATCATCAATGTAATTGTTCATTTTCATCTTATATATTTTTATAATTTGATATTAAAATTGGCTTGTTAAAAGAAGTCGAAAATACGAAATAATAGGATAATAGAATTCCTATCTTTGCAAAAAATTTAACAGATGACAAGAGTACTTTCCGAGCAAGAATTAGTTAGAAGAGAATCCTTACAAAAATTAAGAGATTTAGGAGTTGATCCTTATCCTGCAGAAATGTTTGATGTAAATATAACATCCAAACAGATTAAGGGAAAGTATAAGGAGGGAGAAGAGTTAAATGTAGTGCTTGCAGGAAGGTTGATGAGCAGAAGAATTATGGGTAAAGCCTCTTTCGCTGAGTTGCAAGATTCTGATGGAAAAATTCAGATTTATGTAAATAGAGATGAAATTTGTGAAGGGGAAGATAAAACTATGTACAATACAGTTTTTAAAAAACTATTGGATATTGGTGATATTATAGGAGTTACAGGAACTGTTTTTATTACTAAAGTTGGGGAGATATCAGTAAAAGTAAAAGAACTAAAAGTGCTTACAAAATCCTTACGCCCATTGCCTTTACCAAAGGTGGATGCTGACGGAACAGTGCATGATGCCTTTACTGATCCTGAAAAAAGATACAGGCAGAGATATGTGGATTTAGTAGTAAACCCTGAAGTAAAAGATGCTTTTATTAAGCGTACTAAACTGACAAATTCCATGCGTGAGTTCTTGAATAAGAAAGAATATTTGGAAGTGGAAACGCCAATTTTACAACCACTTTATGGAGGGGCTGCTGCCCGTCCGTTTAAAACGCATCACAATACTTTGGATATGGAATTGTACCTAAGGATTGCCAATGAGTTATATTTAAAAAGATTGGTTGTAGGTGGTTTTGATGGGGTATATGAATTTTCAAAAGATTTTAGAAATGAGGGAATGAGTCGTTTTCATAATCCTGAATTTACACAAATGGAATTGTATGTTGCCTACAAGGATTATGCTTGGATGATGGATTTGGTTGAAGAAATGGTAGAAAAAATTGCTATGGATTTACACGGGAAAACAGAAATTCAAGTTGGTGATAATTTAATCAACTTTAAAAGACCTTGGAAGCGTTATACTATGTATGAGGCAATTGAGCATTTTACTGGAATTGATATTTCAAAAATGGATGAGGCTACTATGGCTGAAACTGCTAAAAAATTAGGAGTTGAAGTGGATAAAAGCATGGGTAGAGGAAAATTAATTGATGAAATTTTTGGTGAAAAATGTGAAGGACAGTTAATACAACCTACTTTCATTACGGACTATCCTGTTGAGATGTCGCCATTGGCAAAAAAACACAGGGAGCATGAAGGATTAGTTGAGCGATTTGAAGCGATTTGTAACGGAAAAGAAATCTGTAATGCATTCTCTGAACTTAACGATCCTATTGACCAAAGAGCACGATTTGAAGAGCAGTTGGAACTTGGAAAAAGAGGAGATGATGAAGCAATGTTGTTGGATGAAGATTTCCTAAGAGCGATTGAATACGGAATGCCACCAACAGCAGGCTTAGGAATTGGAATTGATAGGTTAAGCATGATTATGACCAATAGCAACTCTATACAAGATGTGCTGTTTTTCCCACAAATGAAAGCAGAAAAAGGCAGAACTGAGGAGTAAGAAAAAGCTTACTTAAAGTAAATTATCTTGCTAAAAGTTTTTTTGAAACTTTATATGTTGCAGAATACAAAAGACCTTCTTGTCGAGTTTTAAGTGTCTTAAATTCTTTTTTGTACCATTTTGGGTCAGTTGCTTTCTTTTTATGATCTTCATGTGATGAAGCTTCATGAGTTTCATCTTTAGACCAAGGCGCAATAGTGTAAATGCTCAATCCGAAATATTCAGCTCGGTCTAAAACAATACCAAAATCTGATTCAGAAAAATATTGAACTCCATCCTGTCCAAATCCATCATTCAGGTTTTTTAAATCTGTAAATATATTTTTTTCTAAAAATTGTGATTGTTCCATGTTTGCGTTTTTGATGAGGGTTTGTGTATGAATCATAGGTTGCAAAAGTATGCTAAATTTCTCACAACTGATAGCTGAAAGGGTAAGGGGTGGCAAACAAGTTTATTTTTCATAAATCTTTTTGGATTTTGCCTTCCCAATCAATTTTTCTAATTCTTCCTTTTTAGCTTCCATTACTTTTTTAACTGAACCAAAATGAGAGATGAGTAGCTCCACTGTTTTTGGGCCTATTCCATCAATTTTATCCAATGAAGTGCCAAGGATATCTTTTCCTCTTTGCTTGCGGTGATGCATAATGCCAAAGCGGTGGGCTTCATCTCGTAATTGCTGTATCAACTTCAAACTTTCTGATCGTTTGTCTAAATATAACGGAACACTATCTCCAGGAAAATAGATTTCTTCCAAGCGTTTTGCAATTCCAATAATAGCTACTTTCCCTCTCAACTTTAATTTGTCCAAACTTTTTACTGCTGAGCTTAATTGTCCTTTTCCCCCATCAACAACAATCAATTCTGGCAAAGTCTGCTGTTCATCCAAAAGGCGTTTGTATCTTCTATACACCACCTCTTCCATACTTGCAAAATCATCAGGGCCAACAACCGTTTTAATATTAAAATGGCGATATTCTTTTTTGCTCGGCCTCGCATTTTTAAACACCACACAAGCAGCAACAGGGTTTGTGCCTTGTATGTTGGAATTATCAAAACACTCAATGTGTCTTGGGCGATTTATAAGGCGTAGATCTTTTTGCAACTGTTCTAAAATACGCTTATTGTCTTGCTTTTCAATGTTATTGATTTTGCGTTTTTGCTTGTCTAACTGCATGTATTTTGCATTCCTCAAACTCAGGTCAATTAGTTTTTTCTTGTCTCCAATTTTAGGGATAGTAATACTTAAGTCCTCCCATACATTTTCTAAGGAATGGGAACAATAGATAGTTTTTGACGTACTCTCAAATCTTTGTCTAAGCTCAATAATTGCTAATTGCAATAACTCTTCTTCTGTTTCATTCAATTTTTTATTCAGTTCCAAAGTGTGTGCTTGAATAATAGCTCCTGAATTTATCTTTAGATAATTTACAAAAGCAGTGTCTTCATCCGAAAGAATCGTAAACACATCCACATCATTAATCTTAGGATTTACAATGGTTGATTTTGCCTGATAGTTATTGAGTAAATCAATTTTATCTTTTACTGATTGAGCTTTTTCAAACTCCATTTTTTCAGAAAAATGAAGCATAGCTGTTTTTAAATGTTGCGTTACCGATTTGATATCTCCCTTGATAATTTGTTGGATATGTTCAATTCCCAATTGATATTCTTCAGTAGTTTGCTTGTCCTCACAAGGGCCTAAACAGTTTCCTATATGGTACTCCAAGCATACTTTGAATTTCTTTGCATAGATGTTTTTATCCGTTAAGCTTAGGCTACAATTTCTTAAAGGGTATAGTTGATGAAAGAAATCTAATAGCGTTTTTACCAAACGAACAGAAGTGTATGGTCCAAAATATGCTGAGCCATCTTTAATTACATTTCTTGTTTGGAAAATTCTTGGGAAGGGTTCGTTTTTTATGCAAATCCAAGGGTAAGTTTTCCCATCTTTTAAGGCAACATTGTATTTGGGTTGATGTTTTTTTATCAGATTATTTTCTAATAAAAGGGCATCAATTTCAGTAGGAACAACTACATATTTTATGTCGTGAATCTTACTGACAAGTACTTTTGTTTTTCCGTGTTCTTGTTTTTTGTTAAAGTAGGAACTTACTCTTTTTTTTAGGTTTTTTGCTTTTCCAACATATAATAAAGTTTCATTTTTATCATAGTAACGATAGACCCCTGCTTTTTCAGGGATAAGTTTTAATAAGCCTTTTATGTGTTCGCTTGCGGGCATTATCTGCTTAGAACTACAACTTGTTTAAACCTTTCAGTTGTACAATCTTCACTAAAAACCTCCATCCAAATAATATACATTCCTGTTTCTAATTGTAGCCTATTTTCATCTGTCCCCTCCCAAGATTTACTTCCGGAATTTCCAATCATTTCATTATTTATTAGGTTTTTTACTAACCTTCCATTATTATCAAAAACTTTGATTGTAGCCATTAAATTATTTTGGCTAAAGCTCCAATTTATCATTGTTACATCTTTGTTTCCATCATTGTTAGGGCTAAAGGATTTTGGATCAATATTCATTTCGCCAATACTCTGGCTGATGTAATGTTGTGAGTTTTTATAAGTTGGTGTGCCAAAACCTTCTGTGCTTGCAGCCGAATGCCAATTGCTTGTATTTTGCGTTTCATTATTCTTATCTAATCGTTCTAAACTTACCCCATCCTCTCTTTCCAATAATGAAAAATGCATGTCTTCATGATAATAAAAAGCATCAATTATCTGGTTTAAGGATTGATGCACAATACAAATTGTTCCTTCTTTATTGGATAGGGTTGGCATACTTTCAATCTCAATAAAATTGTAAGGGTTTTCACAATTATATTGTGCTTTTACTTTTGATGAATCGTTAGTTAAAACCAAATAAGTATGGGGGGCAAAAAGCAATGTTTCTTCTGTAATAATTTTACTATTCTCAGAGCTTAACACTCCTCCAAATTCAAAGAAATTGGCTATTCGTAATTTTGATAAATCAAGAAATGAATTGGAGTTATTATAAATTTCTACATAATCTACTCCATCATCTTTTGGGTTAAACAGAATTTCATTTATGATGATATCATTTTCCAATGAGGAGTCTGGCATTCCAAATTGCATAGCATTAATAATGCTATTTCCTGAGCAATCAATCAAGCCATTTGCAGAAATTGTATAAGTAGTGGTTTCTAAAAAGTTAAAATTAAAAGTCAGGATTGTAGCATCAAAAAAGGGAGCAATTGGACTGCTATTTGTTGCTGTGTTTCCGTTAATTTTAAAAAATGAAGAATCTGACAAAAGCAAAGAATCTAAATTCTTATTAAAACTAACTTGCATTTTATTACTTCCTATTATATATGCATTTGTAATCCTGAAATCTGCAATATAAACATTTTCTCCCGAAACAGAATTTTGCTTTCCAGGAGTTCCTCCAATATTAGAAATTGAAGCTCTCCAATTATGTTGTCTCTCACAATAAAGGTTTGAATTTGCCCTTTCAATACTCCAACCTCCCTCTGATTTATCCTCATTATTGTACCATTTATCAGAATATGAAATGGCATTTATAGTCTTCCCATTATTGTCTTTTAAAACAATATCTGCCCCTACATTTGTTAGAGAAATAGAAGAAAAACCGATTTTAGAAATATTGCTTGGAAAAGAATTAAGCGCATCTTCTTTTACTAAGAGCACGAAACTGTCTGGTTCAATTTTTGAAGTAGGAAAACCCTTTTCAGTTGTTTCAATTGTAATGATCCAATCTGTTAAATCAATTGTTGAGTTTGTATTATTGTAAAGTTCAATGTATTCAAATTCAGGAAGTCCAATTGATGGCGTTGGGTCAGCAAAAATTTCATTAATAATGATGTCATTTGCACTAATGTTTTGAGGTGTTGGCGGTACTACTGAATCACCACTTACTATAAAATTATCAAACCAAAATTTATCAGCTCTTGTTGAGGTATACTTGCAATAAACTCCAAAATAGTCTGAAGGTAAAAGGATATTGTCAAAAGCAGTTCCTTCAGAAAAATAGATATTAGAAGTATCAGTAAAGAGTTCCCAATTCCCTATACTATCTCGAGTAACTTTTATTTTTAAATCTGGACTTATTGCTGCAATTCCTTCTATTCCGTTAATTAATAATTCATCAGTATCCCCTTCTTGCTTATAAAGCCTTATATTATCTGTTGCTCCAGTTTGACCTCCTATTTGAATAAAAAAGCCATTTAAGTCTGCAGTTAAATTTTGATCATCAGCTGTTAAATAAACTTTAGCAAAGTTTGAACTTGAAGAGTTAAATTCTAGGCGAACATCAAACTCCCAAACAGCATTAATAGAAACATTACTTTCTGTTGCCAAAAAACTTTCCCCACTAATCGTATCATTTAAGTGCAATTTAAAAGTTGAATCTACTTCAAAAACACCAACACTCCCACTCCAAATGGGATTATTTGTAAACTCTCCATCCGAGAAATTGTCAAGAAATTGTGCGAATACTACTTGAGTAAAGGTGGTTAAGATAAAAAGTAGTAAGCATTTTCTCATAGTCCGTAAATATAGTATTTTTGGGGAGTAAAATAAACAAAATGAGATTAGCAATAGTTGGAGTAACAGGAATGGTTGGCAGGGAAATGTTAGAGGTTCTTTCTGAAAGGGACTTTCCATTAAAAGAGTTGATTCCTGTAGCTTCCGCAAATTCATGCGGAAAGACTATAAATTATCTTGGGAAAGAGCATGAAATTATTTCATTAAATGACTTACTTGCTAGAAAAGTTGATTTAGCATTATTTTCTGCTGGGGGTAAAATTTCAAAAGAATGGGCACCAAAATTAGCTGAAAGAGGAATTAAAGTTATCGATAACTCTTCATTTTGGAGAATGTCAGAAAATCATAAATTGATAGTTCCAGAAATTAACGGGAAAGAACTAACCAATGAGGATATGATTATAGCTAATCCGAATTGCTCTACTATACAGCTGGTAATGGCTCTTGCGCCACTTCATCAAAAATTTGGTATTAAAAGAGTAGTTGTCTCTACATATCAATCAATTAGCGGAACAGGTAAAAAAGCAGTTGAGCAATTAGAAAATGAAGAGAAAGGAGTGATTGTAGACATGGCTTATCCTCATCAAATTTACAAAAATGCTTTGCCACATTGTGATGTTTTTGAAGATAATGGGTACACTAAGGAGGAAATGAAACTCACAAATGAAACCAAGAAAATTTTAGATGAATATATTGATGTTGTTGCAACTGCTGTCCGTATTCCAGTAGTTAGAGGGCATTCTGAAAGCGTAAATATAACTTTTGAAAATGATTTTGATTTAGATGAAATTAGATTTGCATTAAATCAAATGGCCGGTGTAGTTGTGATGGATAAGCCACAAAAAAACGAATATCCAATGCCAATAAATTCTTACAAAAAAGATGAAGTTTTTGTTGGGAGAATTAGAAGAGATTTTACTCAAAAAAACACCTTAAATATGTGGATAGTGGCTGATAATTTAAGAAAAGGAGCTGCTACAAATACAGTGCAAATTGCTGAGTATTTAATTAAAAACAAGCTCCTATAAATGATTATTAGCCATAAATACAAGTTTGTTTTTATAGGATTACCATTCTCTGCTTCATCAGCAATTTCAAAAGAATTGTACTTGCAATATGAAGGAGCGCCATATTTAAGAAAACACTCGCTTTATCATGAATTTGAAAAAGTAGCTACTAAAAATGAGAAAGATTATTTTGTTTTTGCTCTTCTTAGAAATCCAATGGAAATAGTTGTGACTGTTTATGAAAAGATGAAGGCAAATTCAAAAGGCAATTTCACTAACCCTGATTTATTTTCAGAAAATGGAGGGCATATCACCAAGAAGCATAGAGAAAAATTTAATTTTATTCATGATAATAAAGCTAGCTTTCAAGAATATTTTTTAAATTTTTTTAAAAAGCCATTTGATAATTTTTCATCATTGACTTTAGATAATTGTGACTTTGTAATAAGGTATGAAAATATTGCAGAAGATTATATCTTAGCACTTGAAAAATCCGGTGTTTCAAACCCAAAACCCTTACCTGTAGCAAACAAAACAGCAGGAAAAAAGAAAGACCTTTCGTTATATTATTCTAATGAGATTAAAGACAGGACAATTAAAGTATTTGGCCCATTTTTATCAAAATATAATTACCCTTTTCTTGAAAGTTGGGGTGAGGTTAAAGTTCCTTTAAGTAGTAAATTACAATTTATGATTTTAGGGTTTTTAAGAAAGGTTAATCAAAAATACTTTAAGAAACTTCCGAACACCACAGAGATTAAAGGTACAATTTATGGTGATATGCAAAGAGGAAAGCTTAACTAAATTCTTTTCTGTAAAAAAGTAGAATCATAAAAATTCCAACTGAAATTCCAGCATCAGCAATATTAAAAACAGGTCGGAAAAAGATAAAATGATCACCCCCCCATAATGGCATCCAAGCAGGGAAATGGGAATTTATCAGAGGAAAATAAAACATATCTACAACCTTCCCATGAAGCAGAGGAGCATATCCTCCAGTTTCAGGTAAAAAAGCAGCCACATTGTTATAGCTTTCATTAAAGATTAGCCCATAGAAACAACTGTCTATTATATTCCCTATTGCACCACCAATAATTAGGCCTAAAGCAATTAATGAGCCGCTAGAAATTTGATTTTCTCTTACAATATCAATTACATATTTAATTCCAAATCCAACTACTATGATTCGAAACAATGTTAACATTGTTTTTCCTGTATAGCCTCCAAACTCCATTCCAAAAGCCATTCCGTTATTTTCAGTAAAGTGTATTATAAACCAATCAAAAATTTGAAATTCCTGACCTAAAAACATAGATGTTTTTATCCAAATTTTAAGAATTTGATCAAATAATACTAAAAGAAATGTGGTGAAAAATATTTTTTTCAAAGCAAGGATTTATTGAGCTTTTTTTGCCTCAATACTTAATGTGGCATGAGGAACCAAGTTCAATCTTTCTTTGGCAATTAATTTACCTGTAACACGGCATATGCCATAAGTCTTGTTTTTGATTCTTAATAAAGCATTATTAAGATGTAAAATAAACTTTGCTTGTCTTTCAGCTAATTTAATATTTTCTTCTTTGGATAAAGTAGATGAGCCTTCCTCAAACTGTTTAAATGTTGGAGAGGTATCTTCCGTTCCATTATCAGAATCGTTTGCTGTTGCAGCTCTTAATATTTTTAAATCCTCTTCTGCACTTTCAATTTTTGCAAGTATTATTTTTTGGAATTTTTCTAATTCATCTGCTGAGTATGTTGTTTTTTCTGCCATAATTTTAATTTTTAATAATCAGAACTTTAGTTGAAATATTGTCAATTAACTCAATCTCAGAACCATTCATTATTGAATGCTCTTCAAAATCCAATTGTACAGCTAAAGTTTCATCACAAATATAAGCGAAATTATTCTTAATAGCAGCTGTTAAACTATCATTTTTTTCAACCTGTATTTTTACCTTGTCAGTAACTTTAAGACCACTATCCTTTCTTAAGTTTTGTATACGATTTATAAATTCTCTTGCCAAACCCTCCTCTCTCAATTCATCAGAAAGTGTAATATCCAATGCAACTGTTAAGCCATTATTTGTTGCAACTATACAGCCAGGAATGTCCTTGGATGTAATTTCAACATCAGAAATATCAATAGTAATACTTTCATTGATTGGATAATTTTCATCCCTCTCAATTTTCTTAATATCATCTGCTGAAAATTGATTTACAGCCCTAGAAATTAATTTCATGTCTTTTCCAAATTTAGGGCCTAGTGTTTTAAAGTTTGGTTTAATTTGTTTAGTCAAAACATCAGAATCTTTGCCTAAAAATTCAATTTCTTTTACATTTATTTCACTTAAAATAATAGTAGAAACCCCATCAATATCTTCTTGCATTTTAGCATTTAAAATAGGTATCATTATTTTCTGGAGAGGTTGACGAACTCTTAATCTTTCCTTTTTTCTTAAGGATAAGGCAAGTGAAGTTACATTCTGTGCCATTTGCATTTTTCGCTCTAAATCTTTGTCAATTACACTTGCGTCTGATTTTGGAAAATCTGATAAATGAATTGATGATGCAGAGTGTTTTCCGCTTACAGCATTTAAATCTTGGAACAATCTGTCCATGAAAAATGGCGCGATAGGTGAAGCGAGTAACGCTACTTTTTCTAAACATTCAAATAGCGTTTGATAAGCAGCAACTTTCTCAGTATTATACTCTCCTTTCCAAAAGCGCCTTCTGCTTAAACGAACATGCCAGTTACTTAATTTATCCATTACAAAATCTTGAATTAAACGAGCAACTCTTGTTGGCTCATAGCTTTCATAATTTCCTTCAACTTCTTTTATTAAAGTGTTTAACTCTGATAATATCCATCTGTCCAATTCTGTTCTTTCACTTATAGGGACATCATCTTCCGAGTAGTTAAAGCCATCAATGTTAGCATAAAGCACAAAGAAAGAATAAGTGTTATAAAGTGTTCCAAAGAACTTTCTTTGAACCTCAACAATCCCACCTTCATCAAACTTTAAATTATCCCAAGGCTGTGCGTTAGAAATCATATACCACCTTGTAGCATCAGCTCCGTATTTGGCAATTGTTATAAAAGGATCTACTGCATTCCCCAATCTTTTTGACATTTTATTTCCGTTCTTATCTAGAACTAATCCGTTTGAGATTACATTTTTATACGCAACAGAATCAAAAAGCATAGTAGAAATTGCATGCAAAGTAAAGAACCAACCTCTTGTTTGATCAACTCCCTCAGCAATAAAATCAGCAGGATAATTTTTTTCAAAGATGTCCTTATTTTCAAATGGATAATGCAATTGGGCGTAAGGCATTGATCCAGAATCAAACCAAACATCAATTAAATCTAATTCCCTTTTCATTGGACTACCATCTTTTGATACTAAAATAATATCATCAACATAAGGTCTGTGCAAATCAAAAGAATTGTAATTTTCATCTGACATATCTCCAACAACAAAATCAGTCAAAGGATTAAATTTCATAATTCCAGCAGCAATTGATTTTTCAATTTCAGATTTCAATTGTTCTACTGAGCTGATACAAATTTCAGTTTCTCCATCTTCTGTTCTCCAGATAGGAATAGGAATCCCCCAAAATCTTGAACGAGATAAATTCCAATCAACTAAGTTTTCAAGCCATTTACCAAACCTTCCTTCTCCAGTTGATTTTGGTTTCCAGTTGATAGTGCTATTAAGCTCCATCATTCTCTCTTTGTAGTCAGTAGTTTTTACAAACCAACTATCCATAGGGTAGTATAAAATTGGCTTGTCAGTTCTCCAACAATGTGGGTATGAGTGTTCGTATTTTTCTGATTTGAAACAGAGGTTTTCTCCTTTCAATTTGATAACAATTTGTACGTCAACTGAAAGTTTTGGCTTTTCATCAGAGCCAGTGTAAAATTCATCTTTTACATACATTCCTGCAAAATCAGTTACCTCATCTACAAACTTTCCTTGCTTATTTACTAGCGTTAAACTTCCAATGCCATTTTGCTTACAAACACGATTATCATCCGCCCCAAAACTTGGCGCTAAATGAACAATTCCTGTACCATCTTCTGTTGTAACAAAATCTCCTAATAAAACTTTAAATGCATCTCCATCTTCAGGTTGTGCATAAGCTAAAATCTGTTCGTATCTTAAGTTTTCTAAATCACTACCTTTAAATTCTGTGATAATTTTGAATGGCAGATTTTTCTTTCCAATTTCATAATCTTCAAATTTAAGTTCAGCATTTTCTGGACTAAAATACTTATTCGCCAAATCCTTAGCAACTACTACAGAAATAGCTTTTCCTGTGTATTGATTTAGCGTTTCTACTAATAAATAATTAATCTTTTTGCCTACTGCTAAGGCCGTATTAGAAGGCAAAGTCCATGGGGTAGTAGTCCAAGCTAGAAAATAAACATCATTATTAGCTTCATCAAATAAAAATTTAGAATCAGAATTATTTACAACCTTAAATTGAGCAACTGCTGAAGTGTCTTTCACATAACGATAGCAGCCTGGCTGATTGAGTTCATGTGTACTTAAACCTGTACCAGCTTTTGGTGAAAATGGTTGAATTGTATGCCCTTTATAAAGCAAACCTTTTGAGTGCATTTTACCTAATAACCACCATACGCTTTCAATATATTTATTGTCATAAGTTACATACGGGTTTTGCATATCTACCCAATATCCCATTTCTTCAGTGATGTCCTCCCAACTTCCCTTGTACTTCATCACATTAGTACGGCAAGCCTTATTGTAATCTTTAATTGAGATAGTTGATCCAATATCTTCTTTAGTAATTCCTAATTCTTTTTCCACCCCAAGCTCTACTGGGAGACCATGAGTATCCCATCCTGCTTTCCTATTAACTTGAAATCCTTGTAGAGTTTTATATCTGCAAAATAAATCCTTAATTGTACGAGCAATTACATGATGAATTCCTGGCATTCCATTTGCTGATGGGGGCCCTTCATAAAATGTAAAAGTTGGATTCCCTTTTCTCCTTTCAATACTCTTATCAAAAACATCAGATTCTCTCCAATTTCCTAACACCTCTTTGTGGGTTTGTGATAAACTTAACCCTTTGTACTCCTTAAATTTACTCATCTGTTTTGCTAAATATAATGCGTGCAAATATAGTTTTTGCAATTTATATAAGCAATAGTAAAAGAGCTTTTACCTAATTAAGATTAATTCTTTAATTTCTTGATGTTTCCATCCTTCATAATCTTGGTAGTACATTTTGTAAATATATACACCCATTGGTAATTCATTTCCTGTTGATTGATGCTTACCATCCCATCCATTTTCACAATCTAAATCTAGAATATTAGATGTAGAGTAAACAAGATTTGAGAATCGATCAAAAACATTGAAAGTAAAAGTCGCCTCTCTAATTCCGTTATAGGCAATACAGAATTTATCATTTTTTCCATCTAAATCAGGAGTAAATGAATTCGGAACCCATATCCAATAATCATCAGTAATTGTAATTATTTTGGAAATAGTATCAGAACAACCAATATCATCAGCAACTATTAAACTCACATCATAGAGGCCTGTTGTAGTTGAATAAGTATGGTAAGGGTTCTGACTATTATCAAGCGCTGTATTATCTCCAAAATCCCACTCCCAAGAAATCAAATTTTCATCTGTAGTAGATTTATCTGTCAAGCTAACAGTAGTATTCAAAATTGTAAGTGTATCTGGGTAAGCATTGAAATCAGCTATTGGTGATTCTAAAACAGTTACAATTCCCTCTCCATTGATTTGCCCAATATCATTGGCATCTGAAAAGCTGTTTAATGTGTATAATCCTTCTACTGCCGTGTAAAAAGTATAAGGGTTTAAACTAGTAGTGATTGATGGTTGTGAAATACCATTTTCTGAATAAACAAAAGTATAGGGAGAAACCCCAATAAAAGAAACATTTATAACTCCTTTCTCTTTTGCGTTATCACAAATAGTATCATTTCCTGAGATAAAGGCAGATATTGTTGAAAGATTTAAAACAATAGTATCATCAGAAATTCCATAAAATGAATTATTTAAAGAGGAATTTCCATTCAACATTGTGTTATAATTGGTTGACCAAGACCCAAAGCCATAAGTAGGGTCAATAATTGGATTTAGTGTATTTAAGATATCATTATATACGATTTCAGTATGTGGGAAAACCGATATATTTATACCATTAATATCAATTGACGTAGTTGTCCCGCTAGGGCTAATATCATATACAATTGTAGGCTTTTGATACAAATGAAGCGTAATAGTATCCGCATAAGTTACAGTAAAGTTGATGTTTTCTGTAAGAGTTGATGGGGATAAAAAATTACTATCAGAACTCCAAAAATCAAACCCATATAAAGCATCAATATTTGGAATTAAAGAGATGTTGTCTCCAACCATATTCGACATGGTATAAGGGAAAACACCAATAATCGTTCCATTTATATCAATTGATGTTGTAGTCCCTAATGGATCTATGTCAAATACAACACCTCTACTCTCTCCAAAGTATGCTCTTACTAAAACATCACTTTGCAAGTCAAGCACTAAAGTGTCAACATTTGGGTCGTATACATAAGCTGTAGCTGATATTACCTCCCAATGATCAAATGTACCGCTTACTACTTCAAAAGGAAGGTCAATACCACCAAATCTTTGGTCAGTCCAACCAGAATTTAACGGATTAATAATATTGCTATTACTCATTTCAACTTCTCCAACTCCAACTATTTCTACTGTAACATTAAATATTCCTGTAATTGCAGTATCGCAATCCACAAAACCTGAATTCATACTATCACATCTTGCAAGTATAAAATTTCTTAAATCAGTAACATTAGATTGCCATGCAGCATAATTGCCACCCCAAGTTGTTATTTGCCTTGGCATTTCCGGATCAATTACTGCTATCATGCTATCGAGAATATGTATCATAAAAGTGCAGGATAATGGCCCATTTGCCAAGTCCTGCCATCTGTTAATATAGTCATCATGAAATTCCTGATTAGTAAGCATTTCATTCCAAATAGGAACATGCCCTTGACCACCAGTATTTCCTAAAGTACTCGGATCACAAGGTGATGCATCAGGATCAGAGCTAGGTATTCCTGTATAGTTTGTCCCATGATCAAATGTATTGTCCATATCCCAAAGGGTATACCTCCACTTCTTTTTATCTCCATTAGGATCCATTCCTCTCCACCATGCTGTATTCCAATTTAACCAGTCTTGACAAACTACATATGCATTTAAAAGAAAATAGTCAATTAAGCTACCCATATTATATTCACTTTTTGCTTGATTATAATTTGCTTGATTTACCATTGGGTTTGCAGCTACATAATTCACAAAGGTGTTCCAGTCTGGCTGTGCGTTAGGAGCTCCATATTCAGTCCAAGTTCCTCCCCAGGTTTTTAAGTATTGAAGGTTGTTTTTATCCTGATCGTAATAATAATCAGTAAAATCATGATCATCAACTTTCTCCCTCATTTCATAAACCCCCCAATAATTACCATCTAAATAAACTATACAAGATGAAGTGGACCTTTCATCTAACCTCAAATCTCCAATTTGTGAAAGGTGATGAACATAGGCATCCCTAATATGTGCTCCTGAACCACCATAAGAAAACGGATAGTTATCATTTGCAGCCGCCTTTACAATAACCCTTTGAAATTTATCTCTACTTTTAGTTGCAAATACTTGATCTTGTAAGGCATAATTATAGCCAAATTGATCTCTCATAACGTAATCAAAACCCCTCTGATCGTAAGCCCAAGAATCATTTCCATGTTTATTAAACTCCCCAGTTCCTTTATCAAGTAATATTCCATTTTTATCAAACCATTCTATTGTTCCTTCAGGCTCAAGCCCTGAACTCCCCCAACCTCCATCTAATAAATCAAGAAGCCCTCCTGTTCCACTATTTCCAGATACTGACAAAATAGGTATAGTATGCGTGTCAGTAATAAAAAAAGTATGGTAATCAATAAAACTTGATGGAATTGTTGGATCTGAGCTATAGCAAATTGCTTTTACCACTGATGTGTTTGCAATGTTTATTGCAGTTGTATATTGTGTTGAAGTATTATTAGGCTCATCTCCATTTGTAGTATAATAGATTGTTATATTCGGATCAGGAGAACTTAATGTAATATTTATTGCAGCAGCATTATACCCTCCAACTTGCGAGAAAACAGGAGCCGTGGCGTATTCTTGCATTGCACCAGCATTAGGCGCATTAGGTGTTCCATTAACAAAAACACTCCATATTGCAGTACCATCTGTCTCTCTACCCCTTGTATGTGAATTTTGATTTGCATATACCCTTATAGAATCTTGCAGTATTCCTCCAGCATCTGAAAGCATAAACACTTCATTGCCTTTAGTTTGAGTAATTTTAAAATTAGAATGTGCATTCGAACCAATTACTTCATCTCTACCTGAGCAATAAACTAGTGCAGTACCGCCAGCCGGAACAATAAATGAAGATGGAATTATCCATTTTAATGGATTACTTACTTTGTCAGAAAGAGCCCATCCGTTTATGTCTACTGCTGCTGCAGTTGGGTTGTAAAGTTCTACCCAATCTTCATATTCTCCATAATTATCAGTGTAAGTATCGTAATTAGCTGCCGAATACTCATTGATAACAATTTGTGCACTTGAAGTAAAGTAAACAAAACTAAATAGTAGAATTAAAATTTTTCTCATTCTACAAAAATACACATTTTATGATATTTATCTCTATATAATTAGAGAGTATCTTACGCATTCAAAAGATATTCTACTTCTTAAAATTAAAAAGCAAACTATTTTTCTACTTTTGCGCTTTAATTTAAGGAACATTTAATGTCGAATAATATAAAAGAGGATTTAAAAGTTTTTAATGAGTTAATTGAAGTGTTTTTAGAAGATGAAAAACTCAATCCTATATCAGAAAATATAAAATCATCTGATATAAAAGAAGTGTTAAATATTTCATTGCAAAATGAAGCATCAATTGGTGTTGAATTCACATCTGCATTAAGAGATTTGATGTTAAAAAGTCCTAAATCTTCATCAAAATTATTTTTCAATCAGCTTTTTGGGGGTAGGCATTCAAAGGCAGTTTTAGGAGATTTATTAGCTGTATTCCTTAATAATTCCATGGCTACTTATAAAATTGCAGGACCACAAGTTGCAATAGAAAAAGAAATCCTTTATCAG
>CAJQHO010000014.1 GCA_905478185.1 uncultured Flavobacteriales bacterium
GTAATTGGTGTTGGGCGTGATGAATATTATATTGCATCAGATGCTACACCTATTATCGAATATACTAATGAGGTAGTTTACTTGGAAGATGGTGAAATTGCTCGTGTAAATAGCGGAGAATCTTTAGAGATTAAAACTATTGCAAACGAAAGCAAAACTCCTTATATACATGAGTTAGAAATGAGTTTAGATACTATTGAAAAAGATGGTTTCCCTCATTTTATGCTTAAAGAAATTTACGAGCAACCTAAAAGAATCCGTGATACTATGAGGGGGAGAATTAACCCTGATAATAAAGAGGTAAAACTAGGGGGTATTTCGGATTACGAGCAAAAAATAATGAATGCTGATCGTATCATTATTGTTGCTTGCGGTACTTCATGGCATGCTGGTTTAATTGGCGAGCATTTATTTGAAGATTTTGCAAGAATTCCGGTTGAGGTGGAATATGCTTCTGAGTTCAGGTATCGTAATCCTATTATCCGTGAAACGGATGTTGTTTTAGCTATTTCACAATCGGGGGAAACTGCTGATACTTTAGCGGCTTTAGCGTTAGCAAAAGAAAAAGGAGCAACTATCTTAGGAATTTGTAATGTGGTAGGGTCTTCAATTCCTAGGTTAACTCATGCAGGAAGTTATACTCATGCTGGTCCAGAAATTGGGGTGGCATCTACTAAGGCATTTACAACTCAAGTTGTGGTGCTTACTTTAATGGCTCTTAGTATTGGGAAGCAAAAAGGAATGCTTTCAAATACCAATTATCATCAAATTATAACGGAGTTGGAATTGATTCCTGAAAAAGTTGAAAAAGTATTAAAAACAAATAGCCAGATTGAAATAATTGCTCAGCAATTTAAGGATGCAACTAACTTCCTTTATTTAGGTAGGGGTTACAATTTCCCGGTTGCATTGGAAGGAGCGCTTAAGCTAAAAGAGATTTCTTATATCCATGCGGAAGGATATCCTGCTGCTGAAATGAAGCACGGGCCAATTGCGCTTATTGATGACGATATGCCGATTGTTGTTATTGCAACAAAAAAAGGAAATTACGAAAAGGTGGTAAGCAACATACAAGAAGTAAAAGCAAGAGGTGGTAGGCTTATAGCAATTGTAACTGAGGGCGATAAAACGGTTAAGGAACTAGCTGATTACTGCATAGAAATTCCGAATTGTTTTGAAGAGTTAACTCCACTTCTTTCTAATATTCCTTTGCAATTACTATCTTTTCATATTGCACTTTTAAGAGGATGTAATGTTGATCAACCAAGAAATTTAGCCAAATCGGTTACGGTTGAGTGATTTTGTATCCGATTTTTAGATTCTAAAACTTCCTTATTTAAATTGTAAATTTTTGTGATTGATTTTTAAGTGTTACCATTCACTTTAACGATTCCATTAATTACTATGAATTGGTTTCAATCTTGAATGTTAGAACATAGGGGTTCCGACTAATATTATATTTCTAATAGTACTACATTAATACATGTGATGTTTCCGTGAGAATATTCGATTTAATCGACTAACTCCAAAAGTATGGGGGAGATGTCGATTAGTAAATCAACACGTTAAAATCAAATATTAGAATTTATTTTTGAGTTTTTAAAAATTCTGAGTATTCATTAGAACCCATTGTCATACTTGAAATCAAACTAAGACATTCATTTGTGACTTCAATAGATGAGATGTTTTTTTTAAATTTAAATTTTCTCCCATCATATGAGGTTAAACTGTTTTCATCTGAATTAAAACATATATTACAATATAGGTGTTCACCCAATAGTTCTGAACAACTTATTCCAAATTTATCATAAGACAAATCAAAATCTGATTTTGATAATGTAGTTTTTAACTCTCTACGATTTCCATGATAATTTTCTGGATTGATATTATTTTTTGACATATAATTATCCTTTATACAGTTTACTGTAACTTTATATTTGGTTTCTTCTAACCCATTATGACTACGATATTTCTTTTTCTGAATATTTTCTATTTTAGAATGTTTAACACAATATGTGTTAACAGATTCTTTATTCTTTAAATAAAAAATTTCTTTATAGTCCTCTTTTTCATATTTGTGATGTTTAAGTTTTGTATCAATGAGGTTTCCTCCAAATAATGAAAATGATATACCAAATAGAATTTCTAACATATGTCAAAGATAAGATTTTTTGGATTTAGACCGTGACCGTCATTAGTGTCTAATAATACTTAGGATTTTATTTAGTTTAAAGACTTTGTATTCTTATTAATTTTATACATTTGGTAGGTTTGGATACCGGTTAATAAATTATTAACCCCTAATGAGGAATTTATTTCACTTAGTTGTTTAGTTAGTTCTCTGTTAGATTCTTCTGTTACATAGGAAAGTTCACCAATTGAATTATTAATTGAATCACTCATGTCTCTAATTTCATAAATTAAATTCTTTAAGTCATCTCCAATATTACTCAGTTTTTGAGAGATATCTTTTTCATGTTTTGAATCAAACATGTTGAGAGTATCAAACTGTTCGTGGATTTCGTAAAATGTAATCATCTCATCCTCTACTAATGAAACAATCATGTTAAGAGAATTAAATAGAATAAGGTTATAAGAATGAATATCACCTTTTAATATTTCTACATATTCATTTAATATCTCTTGATTAGGGGTGTCTTTTATAGAATTAAAGATAGATTGAATATTTCCTTTTTTAGTTTTTAAATAGGATGATACTTTAACAAATTGTTGAATATAATTTTTATCAATATCTGTAATAGTTTTTTGATGTTTTTTAAGTAAAATATTAAAATCATTACCTTCTATTATATCAATTTCCCCATTACCATCTTTATCAAATTCTTGTAATAATGATAGTTTTTTAGATTCTAAATACTCAACTTTCTTCTCTTCTTCTTTCTTATTTAAATTTTCTATTATTTCAATTTCATTTAAAAGGTTCTTTTTTAATTCTTTCAAAAATGTTAATTCCTGATCGGTTAATGTTATAACACATTCCTCCTTATGTGGATATAATTTCCATTTATCTCCATATATATACGAAAAAATATCTTTTTGTTTATTTTCATTAAAATCATTAAAAGTAAAATAATCCTGAATACTTTCTTTACGAATAAATGGTAAGTCATTACCCCATTTTCTTTTACTAACTAATAATATTTCATTTGATATAAATATTCCACTTTCAAGTCCAAAAAAAATTCTGTTATTTTTAAGTTCTTCCTTCACAAATGGAATTTTAAACTTTTCATTTCCAAACCAAGAACTACTTTTTTCTAAACACTGGTTAGGAGATAAAATCCAACTTTCATTCCTATATTTATTATATAATTATACAGAAATATCTATACATTTCTCATCTGTTAAAGAGGTAATGTTTCCCATAATAGTAATGTTTTTATATTTTCAAACTTACAAGATTTAGTCGGAATATTTGAAGATGTATTTAATATTTTCAATTTTAGAATCAAAACTTCTGTTAATTCTGTTTTCTCTAATCTTACCTTTACTGTAAATTGTGTAGATGTATGAATTCTTTAATATACTGTTTGTTCTTACACTCCGATAACCTTTTTCAGTTAGAATGTGTGATATTCTTCTATAACCAATTCCTCTTTCTTCCTTAAGGAACTTTACTAATCTATATAGTTTTTGTTGGTAGGTATTGTAATGAGATGTTTTGGTAAGTTTTGATGTTCTAACAACTAAATCAAACGATAAGTCAATACTTTCAACTACTTTTGTTTTTGAATTTTTAGGAACAGAATAGGTGAGACCGAAACAGTTGACTACGGTAGAGTGATTTTGTATCCGATTTTTAGATTCTAAAACTTCCTTATTTAAATTGTAAACTCTTGTGATTGATTTTTAAGTGTTACCATTCACTTTAACTATTCCATTAAGTACTATTAATTGGTTTCAATCTTGAATGTTAGAACATAGGGGTTCCGACTAATATTATATTTCTAATAGTACTACATAAATACATGTAATGTTTCCGTGAGAATATTCGATTTAATCGACTAACATCAAAAACCTGGGGGAGATGTCGATTAGTAAATCAAGATGTGTAAATCGTAAATTTTATTGGACATTAGACCGTGACCGTCAGTATGGTCTACTTCTCAATTATTAATTTTTTCTCTGTACTACCATCATCATAAATTTCAATGAATGGAGTATTTGGTTGAGATTTTGTTTCTCTTCCTAATATATCAACTACGTTTTCTAATTTTCTGTTTGAAGATATTGGAATCTCGAATGTTGAGGTTATATTTCCATTTCCATCTGTTTTAATTAGATAAACATCTTTATATCCATTTCCAAAAGATTCTGTATCTCCAGTTATAATATATCCCCCATCAGTAGTTTGTTGAACGGAAAAACCCCAATCATCACCTATTCCACCAAATGTTTTAGTCCATAATGAATCTCCATTTCCATCTGTTTTTATAAGATAGACATCGTAACCTCCATTTCCAAAAGATATTGTGGATCCTGTGATGATATATCCTCCATCAGTAGTTTGTTGAATAGAAAAACCATAATCATCACCTATTCCACCAAATGTTTTAGTCCATAATGAATCACCATTTCCATCTGTTTTTATAAGATAGACATCGGAACCTCCATTTCCAAAAGATGTTATATTTCCAGTTATAATATATCCCCCATCAGTAGTTTGTTGAACGGAAAAACCCCAATCACCTATTCCACCAAATGTTTTAGTCCATAATGAATCTCCATTTCCATCTGTCTTCATTAAATATACAATAAAATTTTTATGTCCTGTAATGATAAACCCACCATCTGTGGTTTGTTGTACAGATCTACCACCAACTGTATGATCAGTTCCACCAAATGTTTTAGTCCATAATGAATCACCATTTCCATCTGTTTTTATAAGATAGACATCTCTACTCCCCAAAAAAGAAACTGTATATCCAGTTATAATATATCCTCCACCTGTAGTTTGTTGAACGGAAAAACCCTCATCACCGTTTGTACCACCAAATGTTTTAGTCCATTGTTCATTACCACTTCCATCTGTTTTTATAAGATAGACATCGAAACCTCCATTTCCAAAAGATGTTGTCGATCCTGTGATGATATATCCTCCATCAGTAGTTTGTTGAATAGAATGACCTCTATCAGAATCTATTCCACCAAATGTTTTAGTCCATAATGAATCTCCATTTACATCTGTTTTAATTAGATAGACATCGGAACCTCCATTTCCAAAAGATTCTGTAGTACCTGTAATTATATATCCACCATCAGTAGTTTGTTGAACGGAATAACCATAATCATCACCTGTTCCACCAAATGTTTTTTCCCACCCTTGACCAATTCCAAAAAATGGTATATTGAGTAATATTATAAATAGTAATTGTTTCATATTTCAAACTTACAAGATTTAGTCAGAATATTTGAAGATATATTTAATATTTTCAATTTTAGAATCAAAACTTCTGTTAATTCTGTTTTCTCTAATCTTTCCTTTACTGTAAATTGTGTAGATGTATGAATTCTTTAATATACTGTTTGTTCTTACACTCCGATAACCTTTTTCAGTTAGAATGTGTGATATTCTCCTATAACCAATTCGTCTTTCTTCCTTAAGGAACTTTACTAATCTATATAGTTTTTGTTGGTAGGTATTGTAATGAGATGTTTTTGTGAGTTTTGATGTTCTAATAATTAAGTCAAACGATAAATCAATACTTTCAACTACTTTTATTTTTGAAGTATCTAAATCCAAATTATCGGATACAAAAACAGTCGGTGACGGTTGAGTGATTTGGTTTCACCGACTTAGATCCAAAAACTTCTTTAGTTAAATTGTAAAATCTTGTTATTGATTTTTACTTGTTACCATTCACTTTAAATATTCCATTAAGTACTATTAATTGGTTTCAATCTTGAATGTTAGAACATAGAGATTCCGACTAATATTATATTTCTAATAGTATTACATAAATACATGTGATGTTTCTGTGAGAATATTCGATTTAATCGACTAACATCAAAAACCTGGGGTAGATGTCGATTAGTAAATCAAGATGTGTAAATCGTAAATTTTGTGGAATTAGACCTTAAATTTGTTTCGGGTCTATTCTACAAGTACCTGTTTAAATAACTTTTCAAACTTTTCGATATTTCCTTCAGAGAAACTTAATCTTCCTTGTGGAGTTTGAATTTTATTGAAAGTAAAGTCTATATATTGGGACACCCAATATTGATTTATAGTGTCATAAGAGATATTTTCTCCTGTTAAATCGTATAATATTAATCTTTCAGAGTCAATAGAGAAATCTCCAGTATATTCTGTTTCTGAATCATAAAATCTATATTGACCATCATTTAAAGTCCAATTCACAACAATTCCATTTATATCAATACAAGTTCCATTTTCATCAAATCTCCAAACAGGTAAAGTTCCTTCATAAATATCAATTAACTCTTCTCTGTTAAAGGAAAAGGTAGAATCAAGTAGAATATTCCGTGAACTGTCATTTATTATTGTAAATACTTGTAAATCAGTATTTGTCTCTGATATCTCCCATATTCCAATAATTAGTTGATTTGATAAAGGTTCTGAAGAATCACCTCCTCCTGAACTACAGGAAATTAAAAAAGAAATTGGGAGTAAGAATAAGATTATTTTTTTCATATCCCAAACTTATGAATTTTAGTTGATTTCAAGTTCAATATTATTAATTTTTGGATTGAATGTTCTTGTATTCCTATTTTCTCTAATCTTTCCTTTACTGTAAATTGTATAGATTTGTGAGACCGTGACCGTGTTTAGGGTCTATTCTGCAACTTTTGAACAGCTCCATGCTTGACCCGCCGCAGAACCTTGAGTATTCAATTCTTGAATATAATCATCTACTTCATCACTTTCACCACAAAAATCACTAGCTTGGTATCCAGAGATATTTTCATAACATTGTGCGCAATATTTTTGTTTTGTACATGAAGAAAGGCCAAAGGCAATAAATAAGATAAGTAAAGTAAATACAGATAAGTTTAATTTTTTCATAATTTTTTTTATTAAGTTGTTTTAGATAAAATCAAGAATAATAAGGCTGGGATCAATAATATTAAGCCTATAATGTAACTGATAAATAATGAAAAAATAATACTTATACATGAAAACATTACAGATAGAATTTTAAATGTTTTTGATGTAGAACTTGTAGTATCATTAATCTTATGAGTATTATTACCCCTAGAATTAATATGAGTAATTTTTTCTTTAGTGCCATCATGGTATTTAATCATGAAAACATCTTCTTTTGAAATAGATATTAACGGACCTTTTTCTCGATCACATTTTTTATATTTTATTAAATCAGGCGTGATTTCTACTACATTCACCGAAATTTCTTCGCCAGACTCAAGTAGAATAATATCACAATCAGTTGCAATTATTCTGGAAGTACTTGTTGATACAGGGAAGGATGCAAATAAATATTGATTAACAAATAAAATGGTAATTAAAAGGAAAACACTTTTTTTCATAATGGCTTGATTGTAATTTTAAAAGGTGTAAAAATATAAGATTTATTCAGAATATTTGAAGATGTACTTAATATTTTCAATTTTAGAATCAAAACTTCTGTTGATTCTGTTTTCTCTAATCTTACCTTTACTGTAAATTGTGTAGATGTATGAATTCTTTAATATACTGTTTGTTCTTACACTCCGATAACCTTTTTCAGTTAGAATGTGTGATATTCTTCTATAACCAATTCCTCTTTCTTCCTTAAGGAATTTTACTAATCTATATAGTTTTTGTTGGTAGGTATTATAATGTGATATTTTTGTGAGTTTTGATGTTCTAACAATTAAATCAAACGATAAATCAATACTTTCAACTACTTTTTTATTTGAATTTTTAGAAACTAAATCGTTGATAACGAAACAGTTGACTACGGTAGAATAACTTAACACCCACCTTCAGGCATAGGTATTATTGTACCATCTTTTTCATAGCTTATGTATTTAACGGATCTTCCATTTTCATCATAAGATATTTCGGTATTGAGCTCCCCACTGTCATAATATCGTTTCCATATACCAGTTCTTTCACTATATACTCCTTCTTCAGTGTATTTGTAAAAACCTTCTTCTTTTATTCTACCATCTTTTGTGTAGGATTTAAAAGCACCTATCATCTTCCCATTCTTATAATTCGCTTCTGTTTTTAGGCTCCAAGCTCCCCAGTCATAAAAATACTTTGTAGTCCCATCTCTTTTCCCTTCTATATTGTAGTGTACTTCTGATAGAATTGCACCACTATTATAATAAGCTCGTTTTACTTCTTGCCCTTGGCATAAAAGTGGAAATAATAACAAAAAAATAATTTTTTTCATACTTAAATAACTGCTTTAAAATTCACTTATTGCCTTTTGTATGTATTCATCTTCTAAGCTAAGTACTTCATAGTAAGTATCGTTATCCCATAAATTTCTTGAGATAGTTGCTAGTAGTAAATTCTTAAAATAACTTTTTTCAAGTGTTCCTAATTCCAACTTAAAGTCAGTATCTTTTTGTTTTATGTAGCTGAGGTACTCTTGGTAAATAGCAGTTGTATTTATTTTATTGTAGTGTGTTATGTTCTTTAATCCCTCACTTTTCTCAAAGCAGAATTCATTCACCCAGCCTTTGCTTATCATCTTGTTAATTTGCAAATAGTTCACTGCACTATCTCTTTCTATTGTTATGTCAGGAGTAATTCCACCACCACCATAAACTGTTCTTCCGTTTTTTGTAGTGTATTTTAGGTTATTAGGATACTCAGTATCACCATCTCGGGTGTATTGTTCTAGGTAATAATCTTTAGCATTCTCTCCATAATCTTTTTGTATGCACCTTCCACTTGGGGTGTAATATCTTTGAGTTGTCAATCGGACTACCGAACCATCATTCAAGTTTATTTGTTCTTGTACTAATCCTTTTCCGAATGAGCGTCTACCAATTACTAGTCCTCTATCGTTATCTTGCAATGCACCACTTACTATCTCACTTGCTGATGCCGATCCTTCATTTATCAGTGCGATTATCTTTATATTTTCTAGCGAGCCAAAATCAGTAGCATAAGTTTCTTCTTTGCTTCTGTTTCTCCCTTCTGTGAATACGATTAATTCTCCATCTTTCAGGAATTCATCACACATCTGGCTTGCAATATGTAAGTACCCTCCAGGGTTGTTTCTTAGGTCAAGGATTAACTTTTGCATTCCTTTTGATGTAAGAATATGAGCTTTCTCCATCATTTCTTCATAGGTTTTTGCGGCAAATCGGTTTACTTTTATGTATCCGATATCATTTGTTAGCATTATTCCGGCATCTACACTGTACAAAGGAATATCATCTCTAACAATTGCAAAATCCATCAGTTGAGTTTGTCCTTTTCTTTTTATTTTAATGTTTACGGTTGTCCCTTTTTCTCCTCTTAGGAGTTGCACAACACCATCATTTTTTATCCCGGTACTTGCTACATCTTCTTTTTCTACAGTAACTATTCTATCTCCACTTTGTATCCCTAGTTTTTCTGATGGCCCACCGGATATTGGCGAAACCACTACTATACTATCATCTATTATATTGAATTGGACCCCTATTCCGCTAAAACTTCCTTGCATATCTTCTTCCACACTTTTAAAATCATTTATTGATATGTAGGAGGAGTGAGGATCTAGCTCACTAAGGATAGCATTTATTGCTTTATCTTCAAAATTAATAGTGTTTATCGTATCAACATAATGGCTTTCTATCATCTCAAGGATGCCATTTATTTTACTGCCTTTTGTTGTTGTATTTTTCGGACTATTAAAACTTTCTATTAGTATTCCTGCTGATATTAATAGAGCATAGATAAGGGGTTGCCATTTTTTCATTATAGGTTGTTTTTATCAAATTCTACTACTTCAACTCCTGCTTCTATTAAAAACTCTACACCTGATGTATCAGAATATTTATTGATGTAAACAAGGCGTTTTATTCCTGCTTGATGTACTAATTTGCTACAATCTTTGCAAGGTGATAGGGTTAAGTATACAGTTGCTCCGCTACAATCGTGTGTTGAACTTGCTGTTTTTAGTATTGCATTTGCTTCCGCATGCAGTACATACCAATGCGTTTCGTTTTGTTTGTCTTCACAACAGTTTTCGAATCCTGACGGTGTGCCATTGTATCCATCTGAAATTATCATTCTGTTTTTTACTATTAGTGCTCCAACTTGTTTGCGTTTGCAATGGCTTAATTTAGCCCATTCTAAAGCCATCCTTAAGTATGCTCTATCGTATTTCTCTTGCTTTATGTCTGTCATTCTGTGCTTGTGTATAAAGTTGCAAGATAGTAAAAAGTCTTGTTATTTTTGAATAGAAATTAGGTATATTAAAAAGCAGAAACTTATCGTTTCTGCTTTTGTACCCAGAGCCGGGCTCGAACCGGCACGGCTTGCACCATTGGTGTTTGAGACCAACGCGTCTACCAATTCCGCCACCTGGGCATTTTTCGAGCTGCAAAAATAGAAGTTTACAGCAATTCACACCCCTATAAACTAAAAAATAAAAACCTTAGTATAATTAAAGCTGAAAGTGTATATTTGCACCCCTTTTTTAACAAGGTATTATAATGAAAAGACCAATTAAATTCTTTGCAGGAAACAATACTAAGCACTTAGCTAAGCAAATTGCTAATGTCTTTGGTGTTGAGCTAAATAAGTCTTCAATGGTAGAGTTTTCTGATGGAGAGTATGAGCCATCATTTGATGAAACAGTTAGGGGTGCTGATGTATTTTTAATACAATCTACCACACCTCCTTCTGATAATTTGATGGAATTATTACTAATGATTGATGCCGCAAAAAGAGCTTCAGCTGCAAATATTATTGCGGTTATGCCTTATTTTGGTTATGCTCGTCAGGACAAAAAAGGAAAGCCAAGAGTGCCGATAGGGGCAAAATTAGTTTCTAATTTACTTACTGCGGCAGGGGTGGATCGTATTATGACGATTGATTTACATGCCGATCAAATTCAAGGTTTTTTTGAGGTTCCTGTTGATCATTTATATGCTTCTGAACTTTTTATTAAAGATATAAAAAGCTTGGATCTTAATAATTTAGTAATTGCTTCTCCTGATATGGGAGGTTCTAAAAGAGCAAATGCGTATGCTAAAATCTTAAAATCAGGAGTAGTTATTTGTTATAAAGAAAGAAAAGAAGCCAATGTAATTGGTGATATGAAAGTACTTGGTGATGTTGAAGGTAAGGATGTTGTCATTATTGACGATATGGTGGATACTGCAGGAACACTTACTAAAGCAGCTGATTTAATGCTTAAAAATGGAGCAACAAGTGTTCGTGCTTATTGTACCCATGGTATTTTATCGGGTACGGCTTACGAAAGATTAGATGCTTCATCTATTTCTGAATTAGTAATTACCAATAGTATTCCTAAGTCGCATAATAGTAATAAAGTAAGAGAAATTTCAGTTGCTAGTTTCTTTGCTCAAACAATCAATTCGGTTGTAAATAATGAGTCTATCTCTGACAAATGGGAAAGCAACAAATAATAAAGAATTAATAATCAAATTTAAATAAAAATGAAAACACTAGCAATTAGCGTAAAAGAAAGACAGAATGTTGGGAAATCTAACACTCGTGCGTTAAGAAATCAGGGTAATGTACCGTGTGTACTTTACGGGGGAGAAAAGCAAGTGACTTTCTATGCTCATGAAAATGACTTTAGAAAACTCGTGTACACTCCAGATACTTTTATTGCGGAACTTAATATTGATGGTAGCAAAGTAAGAGCTATTTTGCAGGATATTCAGTTTCACCCAGTAACTGACAAAATTTTACACATTGATTTCTTAGAAGTTATTGAAGGTAAACCAATCACTGTTACACTTCCAGTTATTTTAGAAGGCGCAGCTCCAGGAGTTAAAAATGGTGGTAACTTAATGTTCAGAAGACCAAAAATTATTACTAAAGGTTTAGCTGCAAGCTTACCAGATGCAATTACTTTAAACATTGAGCATTTAAAAATCGGTATGTTTATCTATATTAAAGATATTGAAATGGATGGATGTGAATTCTTAGCTCCAGGAAACTCAGTTGTTGTTGGTGTTAAAACTGCAAGAGCTGCTATTGAAGAAGAAGTTGAAGAAGAAGTTGAAGAGGGTGCTGAAGGAGGAGATGCTCCTGCTGAAGGTGCTGAAGCTCCTGCTGAAGGTGCTGAAGCTCCAGCTGCTGAGTAAATCATGAAGTACTTAATCATAGGATTAGGTAACCCTGGTGCTGAGTATGAAAATACAAGGCACAATATAGGATTTAAAGTGTTGGATAAGCTTGCGAGCTTGTCCAACATTTCTTTTTCTACTAATAAATTAGCTGATGTTACAGAAGTTAAATTTAAAGGCAGAAAACTAATCTTAATAAAACCGAATACATTTATGAATCTTTCTGGTAAATCGGTTCATTACTGGATGCAACAATCTAAAGTTAATATTGATAATATTTTAGTTATTACTGATGATATCTCTTTGCCTTTTGGCGTATTACGCTTGCGAAAAAAGGGCTCTGACGGTGGGCATAATGGCTTAAAGGATATTCAAAATGTATTAAGTAGTGCTAAATATCCTAGGTTGCGTTTTGGGGTTGGTAACGATTTTCCAAGAGGTCGCCAAGCTGATTATGTATTAGGTAATTTTACTGCTGAGGATTACACTACTATGGATGAACGAATCGATTTAGCTGTAAAAATGATTCAGGGTTTTACTACTATTGGTATAGGTCGCACAATGTCGTATTTTAATGGGAAATAATTTATTGCAAATCACTTTATTATTTTCAATAATAAGTTAAATTTGCATCAGTGAAAGGTATCGTGGCCGAGTGGCTAGGCAGTGGTCTGCAACACCATCTACAGCAGTTCGAATCTGCTCGATACCTCAAAAAGGTTTGTTAGAAATAGCAAACCTTTTTTTTATATATTTGTCAATCTAAAATTTATTATGAAAAACATAAAAATAGTATTAATTGCATTTGGTGTTTTGTTAGGGTTTTCATCTAAAGCTCAATGTGGTTATGATACAACCTCAGTAAATATTACGCATATTTTATGCAATGGAGGCAATACAGGATCAATTGATTTGTTTGTGCAGGCAGATAGTGATAAAGATTTTAGTTGGGTAGGGCCAAGTAGTTATACTGCAAATTCGTTAGACATTAACACACTTGAAGCAGGGACTTATACCTTAACAATTTCTTTGTATAGTACACCTCATGATGCATCAACACCTTTAATTTGTCAAATGCCACATGATTTTATTGTTTATGAAACCTCCCCAATTGAGGCGTTATTTTCAATTACAGATATTTGTAGCGCTACTGATTCGGCAGATTTAAGTTTTATTGTTATAGGAGGGACTCCTTCTAACTCAGGAGAACCTTACAGCTATCAATTAACTGATGATTTTGGTGCTGTTGTTACAACAAATGATACTGCACTTAATTTAACAGTTGGAAATTATTATTTAAACATTACTGATGAAAATGGCTGCACATCAGCAACTCAAGATACTTTCATATCTTCCGTGATAGAGATAAATCCTTATATGTCATCAGTTGGAGCAATTTGTAAAGATGATAATAGTGGAGAGGCTAGAGTTTTTGTAAATCAAGGAACAGGTACTCCTCCTTATCAATTTGATTGGGATTTTGAATCAATAGAAGAGCAAACAGACTTTACGCCAGTAGATTCATTTTCTGTAATTAAAGGCTTATTTCCTGGATTATATTATGTAAATATAACTGATGCAATGGGTTGTGTGGTAAGAGATAGTATTGAGGTGAAATCAAATCCAAATATTTGCATTAGTCCATATAGAGCATTTTCACCTAATGGTGATGATACTAATGAATATTGGGAAATAGAGAATATAGGGTTATATCCAGAAGCAGTAGTTTCGATTTATGATAGAAATGGTTCGCAAATCTTCAGAAGAAGAAACTATCAAAATGCAGAATTAGAAGCTTTTAATGGTGAAAATGAAAATGGATATCCTTTTCCATCAGGAACATATTATTTTATTATTGACTTGGATAATGGAGATGATGTATTTAAAGGAACTTTAACAATTGTAAGGTAATGAGAAAGATTTTATTAATATTAGGCGTTCTGTTTAGCATCAATTCTTTTGCACAACAAGAACCATTATTTACACAGTATTATGTAAATGATATGGCAATAAATCCTGCAATTTCAGGAAGTAAAACTTACAACCCATTAACAATACAAACTAGGAAACAGTGGTTAGGTTTTGAAGGAGCTCCACTGACTACAAATATTAGTTATCATGGCGCTTTGAATGACAGATCAGCAATGGGTGGTTATTTAATGTTTGATAAGGCATTTCCATCATTACAAGCTAATTTACATTTAAATTATGCATATCATATTCCTTTAGATTATGATAATGTAAATTTATCTTTCGGTTTAGGTGCTAAAATAATGTACCATAATTTAGATTTTAATAAAGGAGATTTCAAAGAAGTAGGAGATCCAAAACTTTCAACTAACTCTTATGATAAAACATTAGGAGATGCATCTTCCGGAACTTATTTATATGGTAGAGATTTCTATTTTGGTTTTGCTGTTTCAAATCTATTTGAATCATCATTTAACACCCCAATTGAAGGGAGCGATAATGGGAATGATGAGTTTAGAAATTATTTTGGAATGGGAGCTTACCGTTTTTTAATTATGAATAATGATTGGCATTTAGAACCTTCATTTTTAATTAGAAAAATGCAATATCAAAAGAGTGTTTCTGATTTAACAACAAGAATTTTTTATCTTCAGAAAAATTGGGCAGGACTTACTTACAGAACAAATGGCACGGCTGTTTTCTCTATAGGTTTTGTGTCAAATAATATGCACCTCTCTTATTCGTACGATCATACTTTTGCTGGTGAAATAATGCCACATACTTTAGGGACACACGAGATTGGGATTTCATTCAGAATTCAAACTTTAGCCACTCAAAGACATATTGGGTTTTGGGAGTACTAAGATGCAGAAAATAGAACATATTGGTATTGCAGTTACTGACATTGATGCGTCCAATAAAGTATTCGAAAAGGTATTTGGTAAAGAAAATTACAAATCAGAAAAGATAGAGTCAGAAGGAGTAATAACTTCATTTTTTGAGATTGGTGAAAATAAAATTGAGTTGGTTGCTGCAACAAATCCTGATAGTCCTATTTCAAAATTCTTATCAAACAACAGAGAAGGCATGCACCATATTGCATTTGCTGTTGATAATATACAAGCAGAAATGGAAAGGTTGAAAAATGAAGGAATTACATTGTTGAATGATGCCCCTAAAAAAGGTGCGGACAATAAACTGATTTGTTTTTTACATCCGAAAGATACGAATGGAGTTCTTATAGAGCTATGTCAGGAAATAAAGTAGTAACTTCCTCACCATCTTTTAAATGGTAAGTTTTTATTCCTAGATTTTTTGCACCTTCAATATGCTGAGTAGAATCGTCAATAAACAGAACCTCATCTGCATTCAAGTTATTTTCATCTAAAATAAGCTGAAACGCTTCTTTATTCGGCTTTCTAAAACCAATTTCATGTGAGTAGTATACTTTTTTAAAGAGCTTATAAAATACTTCATATTTTTCGTAACCCATGATATTTTTAAACTCTGAAATATGAATGGAGTTTGTGTTAGATAGAAGATAGATGTCGTACTTTTTATTTAAGTCTTTTAGTAATGAGATTCTATGTTTTGGTAAATCTAAAAGCATTGCGTTCCAAGCTGATACAATCTTATTATCACTGCCGTATTTACATTTCTTTTTTACTTCAGTTGTAAAATCTTCTTCAGAGATTTTACCTGTTTCTAATAAGTTAAATAAATTTGTTTGCTCTTTTTTTGAATAAAAGGAAGATGAGTTTTTTATTCCTAGTTTCTCAAATTCTTCAATAGTTTTGTGGTAGTTAATATTTAGTAAAACAGCTCCTAAATCAAATATTATTGCTCTTATATTATTCATGCCTCAAAGTTGTAAATAATTAAACAAAATTGATAGTTTTGCACATCCTTTTTTAAGGAGGGCCCATAGCTCAGCTGGTTAGAGCACTTGACTCATAATCAAGGGGTCGTTGGTTCAAGCCCAACTGGGCCCACAAAACCTCACTGTAATGGTGGGGTTTTTTATTTACTAAAATGTTCGGTAACTAAACTTTCAATTGGTGATTGTATTATTTCTTGCACTTTTATTTCTTCTTTTTCAGCTATTTCATAAATATACTCTGACAAATAGAGAGCAACAGAACCCACAAATGTTAGTTGGTAATTTTTATAGTATTCAAAACATTTAATGTGTAAATTAAAAAAGTGTTTTATTCCTTCTTTGAAAATATTATCAAAGATCTCTTCCTGTTTATTTTCATACATAAATTTAAAAAAGGCAGCTAAATATAAATTTGGTTTTTCAAGAGAATAGATTTTTTCAATCATATCTATTGGCTTGTCCTTTGTCCACTTTTCAAGTTTTGAAACTAAATATACAGGTAGTTTTTTGTTAACATAAAGGTTTATCAATTGCTTCCCGAAATAGTTCCCACTTGCTTCATCCCCTAAAATATAACCAAGTGAAGGTGAGTTCTCAATAATATTTTCTCCATCATAAAGACAAGAATTGGACCCTGTTCCTAATATGCAAGAAATAATGGGAACACCTTTAAAAGTAGCTTTTATTGCAGCTTCTAAATCATGCATAATATTAATTTGAGCATTAAGGAAGAATTCTTGCATTGGTAACTGTAGAACATTATTTTTTTCATTTGAAGAACACCCCGCACCATAAAAATGAATTTCTTTAACTTGATTTCTAATAGCAGATAATGAGCTGTTTTCTAGTTCAGTTAGCAAGCTATTATGAGATGTGTACTTTGGATTAAACCCCACTGTTTCGTGAATTTTGAGTATCTCTCCATTAGTTGAACATTGCGCCCAAGCACATTTTGTTGATCCACTATCTGCTATGATTATCATTTTATAAGATTATTCAACAAATGTAGATGAAAAATGTTTTTTGTGCGTTAATTTTAGTGTTAATCCTTATTTTAGCAAAAAAATAATTTATTATGAAAATTCTATTAAGTGTCGTTTTATCAGTTTTGGTTAGTAGTGCATCAGCACAAAGTTGGAAAGAATTAAAAATTGCAGCAACAAAAGCAAAAGAAGTAATTACAACAAAAGAATTAAGTAAATCAGAGATTGCGAGTGGGCTGAAAGAAGCATTAGAAGTTGGGGCATCTAATTCCTCAGAATTAGCATCAGAAAAAGGTGGGTTTAACAACAATAATTTAATTAGAATTCCATTTCCTGCTGAAGCTGAAGAGATGAAATCAACTTTGATAAAAGCAGGATTGAAGTTGCAAGTTAAACAATTTGAGGAGTCATTAAATTCTGCAGCAGAAGAAGCATCAAAATTCGCAAAAGAGATATTTATTACTGCAGTTAAAAATATGACAATTACTGATGCTTTTAAAATATTGAAAGGAGAAGATAATGCAGCAACAATGTATCTGAAAAAACAAACATCAAAAGAGCTTTACAAAAAGTTTAAACCTGTTGTAAAAAAGACAATTGAAAAAGTACATGTTACTAAATATTGGGGCCAATTATCAGCAAGATATAATGCCTTATCAATGACAAGTAAAGTAAACCCAGATATTCAAGATTATGTGACAAATAAAACAATTGACGGATTATTTGTTTTGATTGCAAAAGAAGAAAAAAATATCAGAAATAACCCAGATGCTAGGGTTTCAGAATTATTACAAAAAGTATTTAAATAGAAAATTATGGAGAAGAACGATCAATTATTTATGCAGTTGCTATATATGTTTCATACATCAGCAATGCAAGGACTAGGGAAGATGGCAGACCCAACTGGGAAGGTGAATAAGAACTTAGAGTATGTAAGTCAGACAATAGATTTGATGGAAATGTTAAAGGATAAAACTAAAGGAAATATATCTGAAGATATTGAAAAAGTTTTAGAAGGAATGCTCTCAGAGTTACGCTTAAACTATGTTGACGAAAAAGCTAAACCTGAAGAAAAAAAAGTAGAAGAAAAAACAAAAGATGAATAAATTAAAAGAGCTTTGGGCGGTGCCTTCAAGTAGGAAAGTTATCATTCTTTTTGGCGTTTTAGTTGTAATTTTTATTGCAGTTTTATCTTTACAGCAGAATAAAATGGAGCAACAAATGGAATTAAAAATCCAGTTTATTGAGCAGAAAAATATGCTTAGAGATGAGCTTGATGATTTAATTGATGAGCATGATGACTTGCTTGATGAATATGGAGAATTGAATGAGCATTTGCATGAAAAAGATTCTATTATTCAACATCAAATAGCAGAGATTAGAAACTTAATTCGAACAAAAAGCGACTTAAAAGAAACTCAACAAAAGATTGCAGCACTTAAAGATATTTCGAAAAGATACCTAGCTAATATCGATTCTTTACTTGTTTTAAATGAGACATTAACTATTGAAAAGGATAGTGTTATAAAAGAGAATAAAAATATTAACTGGAAGAATTACAAGCTAAACAAACAAAATGAGAAATTAGCTGAAAAGGTAAATAAGGGCTCTGTTCTTGAATTATTATCTATAGATGTTGAAGCCGTGAGATACAGGAGTACCGGCAGAGAAGTTACAACTAGGTTTGCAAAAAAAGTGCAGAAGATTAGAATTTGTTTTTCAGTTGGTGCTAATCAGATTTCAGATGCAGAAACTAAAGAAGTTTACCTGCAAATTATTAATGAAAGAGGGATGCTAATTTTTGGTTTGGAAGAAATGAATGTTGAAGTAAATGATTCCACTTTTGGATGCACGAGTTTAGCTGAATTTGATTATAATAACATTGAAATGGAGAGTTGTTTTGAATGGGAAAGAATTGCTCAGTTAGAAAAAGGAACATATTTGTTAAATTTAATTATTGAAGGTAGAATTTTAGGTCAAACTGAATTAAAGTTGCGATAATGGCAGTAATACTTACATATAATATTAATGGAATCAGAGCTGCTTTAAAGAAGGATTTAGACAGTTGGATTGATTCTTCAAAAGCTGATATAGTTTGTTTGCAGGAGATAAAAGCAAAACCTGAACAATTTAATGTAGAAGTATTCAATAAATTAGGTTTTGAATGTTTTATAAATTCAGCAGAAAAGCCAGGATATAGTGGTGTTGCAATCTTGTCAAAGATAAAGCCCAAGAATGTTGAATATGGTTGTGGAATAGAAAAAATTGATTTTGAAGGAAGAGTAATTCGAGCAGATTATGATAATTATTCTGTAATGAGTGTTTATTTTCCGTCTGGGAGTAACCCTTTAAGGCAGGCTTTTAAAATGGAGTTCTTGGATTTGTTTTATGATTATATTCAAGAATTAAAAAAGACAATTCCAAATCTAATTATATCAGGAGATTATAATATTTGTCATACTGCAATTGATATTCATAATCCACAAAGAAATAAAAATACATCAGGATTTTTGCCGGAAGAAAGAGATTGGGTTACAAAATTTATTGCGAGTGGGTTTGTTGATTCATTTAGACATTCAAATACAGAACCACACAATTATAGTTGGTGGAGTTATAGGGCCAATTCAAGAGTTAAAAATTTAGGTTGGAGAATTGATTACAATATGATATCAGAAAGCCTGTTACCTAATTTAAACCGCTCAGTAATTTTATCACAAGCTGTTCATTCGGACCATTGCCCAGTTCTTGTTGAGATAATTGATTAATTCAATATATTTGCCGACCTTAAAAAACAAAAAGAAATGGGAATCTTACAAACAGCAGAAAGGAGTTCACACTTAGATCCATCAGAAAATGTAATGTACCAAAGACATTTGATAGCTTATAAAGAAGCAGCAAAAATTGTTAACGGAACAGTTTTGGAAGTTGGAAGTGGGGAAGGTTATGGAATAATGGAGTTAGCCCCAATTACTGAGAAGTATATTGCTTTAGATAAGTATGATACTCATATTTCTGATGAGTTAAAAGGAGAAAATGATATTACTTTTATTCAGACTGAGGTCCCTCCGTTAAAAGGAATTGATGATGATAGTGTTGATTTTGTTGTTACCTTTCAGGTAATAGAGCATATACAAAATGATGAGTTGTTTTTAAAAGAAATAAAGAGAGTTTTAAAGCCAGGAGGGAAGCTTATAATGACGACTCCAAATATTAAAATGTCACTTACTAGGAATCCATGGCACATTCGTGAATATACTCCTGAGCAAATGGGGAATATTGTTAAAAGTGCGTTTGAAAACTTTGAGCTAAAAGGAATATTTGGGAATGAAAAGGTGATGGATTATTATCAGAAAAATAAAGAGTCTGTTGCTAAAATTACTAGATGGGATATTTTAAATATGCAATACTGGATGCCAGGATGGTTGTTGCAAATCCCTTATGATATTTTAAACAGATTTAACAGGCATAGTTTACAAGATAATAATGGAGAGATTGTAAATACTGTTGAGTATACTGATTATAAAATTGAGGAGTCCAACAATGAATGTTTGGATCATTTTGTTGTAGCTACCAAGTAGTTGAAAAACGAAACCCTTGCTTTTTTAATTCTTGAATTGTCTCCGTCAAGACTATTAAGTTTCTGAAACTTTTCTGATTGTTATGAAAAACAATAATTGAACCATTCTTTGTGTTCTTCAATACATTTTGTTTTACTCTTTTAGGAGTTGTTTTTTTGGAAAAATCCCAACTAAGAACATCCCATAGGATAATTTTGTATTTTTCTTTTAAAAGTGAAATTTGTACTGTAGTAATCTTCCCGTGAGGCGGTCGAAAAAGTTTGTTCTGAGGCATTAATTCCTGGCAACTCTCAATATCCTTTAAATATTTTTCTTTGGATGTAAGCCACCCATTTTTATGAGAATAGGAATGATTTGCAATCAGATGCCCATCAGATAAGATGTCATTAACTAAATTTGGGAATTTTTCAATTTGCTCCCCAACTAAAAAGAAAGTAGCTTTAATTTTTTCATGTTTTAAAACCTGTAAAATGTAAGGAGTAACTTCAGGCGTAGGTCCGTCATCAAAAGTAAGCCAAACATTATTTTCAGAATTTTCTTTCCTCCAAACTAATGAAGGAAAGAAGTACTGAATAAATTTTGATGGATTTACAAACACATTATTGAATGTTTAAGTACTCATCCATAAAGGTATTAATTGTATAGGTTTTGAAATCAATTTCTTCTTTGTTGCTGCTTTTTTCTTTGTAATAGATTCCGTCTTCTTCTGAGTAGTTGTAAGATAAATCTTCCAGTTTATGAATTTGAATAACTCTCCCTAAACTTCCTAGAACTTGCCCAGTAATACTAATGTTTTGTTTTAAACCTGAACCTCTATCAAATTCTTTAAGATATTTAATCTCAGTTAAATAATCGTCTATCATTATTGCTAAAATTTGACTTCCTTTTTCAGTTTCACCTAATTTATAATACAAATCAATCAAAGGTATTGAGAAGTAGCTTAAATTCACTACATCTCTTGGGAATTCAGCAACACACTTATCAAGTGTTGCAATTGCTTTTTCGTTCTCCCCTTTTTGATAAAGAGCTTCAGCTAACCTTGAATAATTATTTCTAAAATTCATAACCATTCTAGTGTTGGTTTCATCAAAATACAAATCAGGATTATTCAATCCTCCCCATTCAAATTCATTCACTAATCTATTATACATTTTTTCAGTATGAACTATTCCCGTTTGCCCATCTGGAGATGGCACAGAATAAGGTACTAGTCTGTATGCTAGTCCTTCTAATTGGAAATAATTTTCTAATCCCATAAAATTGTCTCTACCTACTGTAATTGCAAAATATATTGGGCGCTCCCAATTGAAATTAGCTAGGATGTCTAAAACCAGTAATTTATTTTTAAACACTCCGTTACCTTTTAGTTTAAATTTAACCTCATCAACTATTCTATTTTGATATTCTTCTGGAACATAAGTTTTTGCTATTTCTTTATTTACTGTAAGTTTTAATTTTTTAGTAGGGCAATAATTTCTTAAGCCTGCTGATGTATTTAACTTAGCTTTTGGACTATTACTATTGATAAAATCAACCACATCTTTTACCTCAATGAAGTCTTTAAATCTTTCTTGAATTGGGGTGTAATCTCTTGTGCCTGTTCTGTAATCATCATGTTCTAAAGATGATGGTATTGGAGCTGCATCATAAGATGCTCTTTTCATTTGGTCGATATACCAATCAGTATTAAATAATGATAAATTAACTACCTTAATATCAGTTCTGATTCCTTCAACTTCTTGTGCGTACCAAAGTGGGAAAGTATCATTATCACCATTAGTAAATAGTATGGCATTTTTATCGCATGAGTTTAAGTAGTTTTTTGCAACTTCAAGTGCTGTAAAACGCCCACTTCTATCATGGTCGTCCCAGTTTTCTGCAGCCATTAAAGTAGGGATTACTAAAGCAATAATTGTAGCTAAACTTGCGCTAGTTTTGGAATCTAAATGTTTACTGATAAAGTCGTAAATTCCTAAAACTCCAAGTCCAATCCAGATTGCAAAAGCATAGAATGACCCTACATATGCATAATCTCTTTCTCTTGGTTGGAAAGGAACGATATTTAAGTATACGATAATAAGTACTCCAGTAAATAGGAAAAAGAGTAGAACAGCTAATGCATCTTGATTGTTTTGTTTAAAATGGAATAGCATTCCAATTAATCCTAAAATTAGGGGTAGGAAATAATAATGATTCTTCCCTTTATTTTTTCCTAAATAGTCAGGGACATCCACTTCTGAAGAAGGGGTTCCTAATCTTGCATTGTCAATAAAACCAATTCCACTTTCCCAATTTCCATTCAATGAATTTCCATCCATATTCATAAAGTCATTCTGTCTTCCCGCAAAATTCCACATAAAATAACGAACATAGGACCATCCAATTTGATATTTGAAGAAATAGGTCATATTCTCTCCAAAAGTTGGGTTTACATTTTTGTTTTTAAGCCCTGCCCAATTTACATAGCCACCAGCATGCCTGGCTTGAGTACTACTCCAAATTCTTGGGAATAACATTTTATCTCTTTTACTGTAATTAGGAACTGTATTTTTTCTTTTGTCAATAATCACATATTTGCCTTTTTTCTCATCTTTTGCATAAATAGGATTCCCATCAATATATGGCTCACGGCTGTCTAATTTCGCATTAAAATGTTGTCCGTAAACAATTGGCCAACTTCCATATTGTTCCCTTTTTAAGTATGATAAAAGTCCAACTGCATCCTCAGGATTATTCTCATCAATAGGTGGGTTGGCATTAGAACGAATAACTAAAATTGCAAATGAAGAATAACCAATTAAAAGCATCATCATTCCTAAAATAGCAGTGTTCCAAACTGCTTTGTTGTGTTTTTTAGTATAGATTAAGCCAAAGGTAATCGCTCCAATAATTGCTAAGAAATAAATGATTGTTCCTGAATTAAAAGGCAACCCGATAGTGTTTACAAAAAACAGCTCAAATTTTGAAATTAAACTAACAGCTCCAGGGATTATTACACCTTGTACTAATCCTAAAATAATCATAGATGAAACAAATGCTTTTATTGCTCCAGCTTTAGTGTATTCGTATTTTTTAAAGTAATAAATCATTCCCATTGCAGGGATTGTAAGTAATGATAGAAGATGTACTCCAACTGAAAGTCCTATTAGATAGCCAATTAAAACTAACCATCTACTAGCATGAGGCTTGTCGGCTTCCTCCTCCCACTTCATAATACACCAAAAAGTAACTGCTGTAAATAATGATGACATAGCATAAACCTCTCCTTCAACTGCAGAGAACCAGAAAGAATCAGAAAAAGTATAAGCTAATGCCCCAACTATTCCACTTCCTAAAACAGCAATTAATTTTCCTAATTCAATTTCGTTTTCATTATTTAAAAATAATTTTCTACCGAAAGCTGTAATTGTCCAGAATAAAAATAAAATAGTAAAAGAGCTGCAAAGGGCAGACATTATATTGATTGCTACTGCAACTTCTGACGTCCCTTGGGCTGCAAAAAGAGTGAAAATTCTACCAAATAATTGAAATAATGGTGCTCCAGGAGGGTGTCCAACTTCTAATTTATAAGCAGTAGCAATATACTCCCCACAATCCCAAAAACTAACTGTTTGTTCAATAGTAGAGAAATACACAAAAGATGCGATTAGGAAAACAACCCAACCAGCAATGTTATTTAGTTTTTTAAATTGATTCATAATAGAATTTAACTTTTTTATTAGGTTGGCGAATTTATAAATTTTTAAGTTACAATTATACATTAATGAAAATATGATTAAATATTTTGTACTTATGAGTTAATTGTTATTTTTGCCGTCCGTTTTACGGAATGCCCGATGGTGTAATTGGCAACACGTCTGCTTTTGGTGCAGAAGAGTCTAGGTTCGAGACCTAGTCGGGCAACATTGAAAAAGTACTGATTTATCAGTGCTTTTTTTTTTTGATGCAACAATCATGGTTTTTGACACGTAATACATAGAAGGTGTGTATATATTTCTTATATTTGCGAATTCCCTTTTAGGGAAATGACAAGTATTGTTAATTAAAATCAAGTGTTATGAACGTAAAGTTTACAAAAAAATTATTGACTTTTATTTTTGTGTTTTCTCTAGGATTTTTTATAAATTCTAGTATGGTGAGTGCTCAAAATTGTGATGTGCCAGTTGGGTTGAACACATCTAGTATTTCAAATTTTAGTGCTACATTAAATTGGGATTTAGACGCAAATGCTGATCATTATAGATTAAGATATAAGGAAAACGGATCTTCAAGTTGGTTGTATGTGCACAATGCTACTGGAGTTAGCTATGATGTTGCTAGTTTGAATCAGTTATCAACTTATATATGGCAAGCTAAAGCTTTTTGCTCTTCAGGCAGTGTCCCAAATTCAACATGGTCAGTTGTAGATACTTTTGTTACTGCAAATTATCCTGTGGATTGTAATAATACTCCAAATGGGACTGCATTTATTGATAGTTGTGGAAATTGTGTTGGAGGTACTACTGGAGATGTTGCATGTATAGATTTTACTCCATCAGTGAGTATTGCTTTAAGTACAATAGAATGTAATGTTCTGTCGGACATTACTTTTGTTACTAGCCAAGATGCAAATGAGCCAGACATTTCTTCATCTATTTTCTCTTCTGATGCTGGATTTTTTAATTTTACTGGGTTAAATTCTAATGATGTTATAGGGTCTGCAGATTTTATTGCAGGAGGTGGGTATATAAATGTCAATACTACTTTAATGGTTGATTTTATTATTACTCCAGATAAAATTTCTGTTAAAGCTGTAGATAATGCAACAAGTCAGATATACGGTTCATTTACTATTGAAAATGCAAGTGGTGGAATTTTAGTTGTTGCAACATCTTCACCAGACAATAATAATGTTACTAGTGGTAATTCTCAGACAATAATTTTCTCGAATGTATTTATAAACCCACCCGCAGGCACATTAACTTTCACTTCTACTATAAATTCTGAGTTAGGAGATCTTGATGTTCAGAATTTTCCTTTTGCAACAGTTTGTGTAGATTGTAATGGTGATTCTGGTGGTGGAGCATTTACTGATAGTTGTGGGAATTGTGTTGGTGGAAGTACTGGTAATGTAGCTTGTATACCTTTTTCTCCAACTGTTTCGGTTTCACTTTCTAATATGGACTGTGATAGTTTAACAGACTTAACGATTAATGTAAGTCAGGATCCTAATGAGCCAGATATGGCAACTTCATTATTCGCATCAGATTTAGGTTCTTTTGATATTTCTAATATGACTTCAGGGGATGTTATTGGCTCTGCAGTAATGAGTGCTAATGGAGGTGCGAATACATTTAACACGACTTTAATAGTAAGTTCAATTCTATCTTCCAGTCAGGCAATTATACAGTCTCAGGATATAAATACTGGATTAGTTTTAGGGACTTTTACTATTATTAATTTAAATCCAGGCGTTAGCATATCAGCTTCCTCTGTACCTGATAATAATAATGTTACTAGTGGTAATTCTCAGACAATAATTTTCTCGAATGTATTTATAAACCCACCCGCAGGCACATTAACTTTCACTTCTACTATAAATTCTGAGTTAGGAGATCTTGATGTTCAGAATTTTCCTTTTGCAACAGTTTGTGTAGATTGTAATGGTGATTCTGGTGGTGGAGCATTTACTGATAGTTGTGGGAATTGTGTTGGTGGAAGTACTGGTAATGTAGCTTGTATACCTTTTTCTCCAACTGTTTCGGTTTCACTTTCTAATATGGACTGTGATAGTTTAACAGACTTAACGATTAATGTAAGTCAGGATCCTAATGAGCCAGATATGGCAACTTCATTATTCGCATCAGATTTAGGTTCTTTTGATATTTCTAATATGACTTCAGGGGATGTTATTGGCTCTGCAGTAATGAGTGCTAATGGAGGTGCGAATACATTTAACACGACTTTAATAGTAAGTTCAATTCTATCTTCCAGTCAGGCAATTATACAGTCTCAGGATATAAATACTGGATTAGTTTTAGGGACTTTTACTATTATTAATTTAAATCCAGGCGTTAGCATATCAGCTTCCTCTGTACCTGA
>CAJQHO010000015.1 GCA_905478185.1 uncultured Flavobacteriales bacterium
ATGACCATGAAAATTTAGCACATTATGCCAATGCTGCTACCGATATTGAATTCAAATTCCCATTCGGATTTAAAGAGTTAGAAGGAATCCATTCTCGTACTGATTTTGACTTGAAAGCACATCAAGAGCATTCTGGTAAAAAATTACAATATTTTGATCCTGAATTAGGAGAAAGCTATGTGCCTTATGTAGTAGAAACCTCTATTGGTTTGGATAGAATGTTCCTTACTGTACTGAGTCATGCGTTCCGTGAAGAAAAATTAGAAAATGGGGAAAGTAGAGTGGTATTAAAAATCCCTGCACATTTAGCACCTATAAAAGCAGCTATTCTTCCTTTAACTAAGAAAGATGGAATGCCTGAAAAAGCAAGAGAGATAATGAAGTCTCTTCAAATAGATTTCAACTGCCAATATGAAGAAAAGGATTCTATCGGGAAAAGATACAGAAGACAAGATGCGATTGGAACTGCATTCTGTATTACAGTTGACCATCAAACTTTAGAAGATAATACAGTTACAATTAGAGATAGAGACACTATGGAGCAAGAAAGAGTTTCAGTTGCGAAACTACATTCAATTATTGCTGAAAAAGTAAATATTGCTAAATATCTAGTTTAGTTTGAACCTTCAGTAGTCACTGAAATTTTATCGAAAGCAGCATCAATAGGAGGTAATACCTTCTCTACTTCTACCGTTACTTTTTGTACTTTATGTAAAGGTAAAATTGCATCTACAATTCTCTTTGCAGGATGTTCTATCATATTCGAACGAATGGTCATTTGCTGTTTTACTATTTCTATGATTTTCACATAGTCCACCGTATCGTTCAAATCATCTGTTTTTTCAACTTCAGTTGTGTCCGCTTCCACCCAAACATTTACAATAAAGTGTCCACCTAATACTGCTTCTTCAGGTAAATGACCATGATGAGCAAAAACTCTAATTCCTTCTGCTGTAATTAATCCCATTAGTTGATTTTTTCTAAAGCGGTGTCCATTCTTTTAATTGTTTCTTCTTTTCCTAAAAGTGATGCAATATCAAATAAAGAAGGTCCCATTCCAAGTCCTGTTAAAGAAACTCTAAAAGCAGGTAATAATTTACCCATTCCTAGTTCGTTTTCTTCCAAGTATTTTTTGAATTCTACCTCAATACTTTCAGAGGAGAAATCAGCTAATCCTGCTAATCTATCTTTTAATTCCAATACATATTTTGGAGTGTCTTCTTTCCATTTCTTACGAATCGTTTTCTCATCATAAGATGTAGGTGCTTCAAAATAATACTTCCCTTCCTCCCACATATCTTTTACAAAAGTGGCTCTTTCTTTCAATTGCTCACAAACAGTAGCTACAAAATTATCTTCTGCCTCTACTCCATTTTCTTTTAGGATAACTTGTAAATCTTTCGCCAATACTTCTCCTGATTTTGCTCTTAAATACTGCTGATTGAACCATCTTGTTTTGTCAAAATCAAACTTTGCTCCTGCCTTCCCTACTCTATCTAAACTGAATGCTTCAATCAATTCTTCCATTGAAAATATCTCTTGTGTTGTACCTGGGTTCCATCCTAAAAATGAAAGCATATTGATAAACGCTTCTGAAATATATCCTCCCTCTCTATATCCTGAACTTGTTTCTTTTGTTTCAGGGTTAGTCCACTGAGTTGGGAAAACCGGGAATCCTAATCTGTCTCCATCTCTCTTACTTAATTTTCCATTTCCATCTGGCTTTAAGATTAATGGCAAATGTGCGAACTGTGGCATTTTATCCTCCCAACCTAGATATTTGTATAACAAAACGTGTAAGGGTGCAGATGGCAACCACTCTTCCCCTCTAATCACATGAGAAATTTTCATGGCATAATCATCTACCACATTGGCCAAATGATAAGTTGGCATTCCATCAGATTTGAAGATCACTTTATCGTCCATATGATTAGTATTTACAACAACCCATCCTCTAATAATATCGTTTAGTTTTACCTCTTCATTCCTAGGCATTTTTATTCTGATAGCATAAGGATCTCCCGCTTCCAATCTCTTACATACTTCATCTTCTGATAAAGCTAAAGAGTTTTGCATAGTAGTACGAGTAACAGCATTGTATTGTGGAGAAGAAACGCCAGCAGCTTTCATTCGCTCTCTCATTGCAGTTAGTTCCTCTGAAGTATCAAAAGCATAATAGGCGAAACCATTTTTTACCAATTGTTTAGCGTAAGGTAAGTATATTGCTTTTCTTTCTGATTGCTTGTAAGGGCCATACTCACCACCATCAACAACTGACTCATCTAATTCAATTCCACACCATTTTAGTGCATCAATTAAATACACTTCAGCACCTTCTACAAATCTTGTTTGATCGGTGTCCTCAATACGCAATATCATTTTGCCTCCTTGATTTTTAGCAAAAAGGTAATTATATAGTGCTGTTCTAACTCCTCCAATATGTAATGGGCCTGTCGGGCTTGGCGCAAATCTTACTCTTACTTCTGACATCTTTATTATTATTTTGAGTGGCAAAGATAGTGTTTATCTGATATAAGTAATTATATGCATATTAAAATTGTATTTTTGCAGCAATGAGGAGAAACACTACATCAGAATTGTTCAAAAAGCTGAATAATTTTATACGAAAATACTACCAAAATCAGCTGATTAAAGGAGGTATTTATAGTGTTGCAGTATTAATTATTTTCTTCCTTATTTTCTCAATTATTGAGCATTTTTCGAAAGGAGGAGTTGGTGTTAGAACTTTTTTCTTTTGGACATACATAATTATTAACCTGATTATTGCGGTAAAATATATTGTAATTCCACTTTTACATTTACTTCAATTAGGAGAAATAATCTCACATAAACAAGCGGCTAAAATCATTGGAATACATTTCAATTCTGTTGATGATAAACTTACAAATATTTTAGAATTAACTGATGAGGAAAATTCAGATAATGATTTGATTATAGCTAGTATTGATCAAAAAATGGCAGATATTAAGCCTGTAAACTTCAATTCAGCTATTGATTTTAGAACCAATAAAAAATATGTTAAATGGGTTTTGATTCCTATTCTAATTATTGGATTGTTCTTTGTTTCTGGGAAGCAATACATACTTACAGAAAGCTCTGCTCGAATTGTAAAACACAATACCTTTTTTGAGCCAAAAGCACCATTTAATTATCAGATAAATGAAGAATTAAAATGCATTCAATTTGAAGATTATTTACTAAAAATAAAAGTAACTGGAAATGAAATTCCATCAAAAGTACAAATCGTAATAAATGATAACAGATTTAACCTAAAATCAAAAGGGAATAATGAATTTGAGTATTTGTTTAAACATGTAAATTCTGATATAGATTTTCATTTATTAGCAGGAGGATATAAGAGTAAATTATACACACTTAAAAGTTTATTGCAACCAAAAGTTGTAGCAATTCAAGTTTCAATAAATCATCCCAATTACACAAAGAAAAGTAAAGAGATTGTTTTAAATAATGGGGATATTTTAGTAAGTGAGGGAAGTATTGTAAATTGGAGTATCTCATTACAAAATACGACTAATTCATCTTTTGTATTAGATAAAAAAGAAGTCAAAATATCTAATAATTATAAACTCAAATTTCAGACTCAAATTCTAGAAAATTCTTCTTATCAAATTATTAGTAAAAACAATAATAGCCTGATAGACACTCTTAACTATTCTATTAGAGTTATTAAAGATGAATATCCTCATATTTTGGTATCTCAAACATATGATACTTTAAATTCTCAATTTATTTTTAATGGGGAAGTAGAAGATGATTACTTACTTGAAAAATTAGAGTTTACATACAATATCAAATCCAAAGATAGTACTAATAATATATCTAAAAGTATTCAGATAAATAGAACTTCAAAAGAGGTGTTTTTCTATACTTTTAACTTCAATAGTCTACTTTTAAATCCGGGTGATGAGGTGGATTATCATTTTAAGATTTGGGACAATGATGGAGTAAATGGTACAAAATTTACAAAAAGTCAAAATTTTAAATTTACAGAATCTAGTACAGATGATTTGATAAAAAAGAAAGATGCTGAAAATGAGAAAACAAAAAGTGGGCTAAATAAATCTATTTCGTTAGCAGAAGAAATTCAAAAAGAAATTGCTGAACTCAACAAAACAATTTTAGAAAAAAAGAAAATTGGCTGGGAAGAGAAACAAAAAGCCAAAGAAATTCTTAAAAAACAAAAACAATTAGAAAAACAAATAAAAGATACTCAGAAGAAAAATACTGAAAACTTGAAAAACAAAGAGAAATTGAATTCCTCTATCTTAGAAAAACAAAAGAAATTAGAAGACTTAATGAATAAAGTTTTAGATACAGAAATGAAAGATTTGCTAAAAGAAATGGAAGAAATGATGGACAAAGCAGATAAAGAAAAGTTAAAAGATTTACTAGATAAGTTAGATAAAGAAAATGTTGACCTAGAGAGGGAATTAGATAGAGAGTTAGAGTTATTTAAACAACTTGAATTTGAGCAGAAAGTAGAAGAAACTCTAGATAAAATAACAGAACTAAAAGAAGCACAAAAGAAACTTCAGAAAGAAACTGAAAGTGATGAAAAAACAAAGGAGGAACTTGCTAAAGAACAAGAGGAGCTCAGTAAAAAAATGGAAGAAATCAAAAAAGATTTGCAAGATTTAAGGAAGAAAAACATGGATTTGGAACAAAAAAATGAATTGCCTAATACTCAAAAATCAGAAGAAGATATAAAACAGGAAATGCAAAAAAGTAGTGATGCTTTAAAAAAGGGTCAAAAGAAAAAATCAAAGAAATCACAGGAAAGTGCTATTGAAAAAATGGAGGAACTTGAAGATAAACTAAAAAGTATGCAAGAAAGTTCTGGAGAAAATAAGCCGAAAGAAGATATGGAAACTTTACGTAAAATTTTAGAGAATTTAGTTACACTTTCATTTGATCAGGAGAGTTTAATTAATAAAGTAAATAACACCCCAAGAAACAGTCCAGAGTTTGTAAAAATGGTACAGCAACAAAACAAATTAGCTGATGATAGTAAGATTATTGAGGACTCATTATTTGCTCTAAGTAAAAGAGTTGTCCAAATTCAAGCTACAATAAATAAAGAGATTGCATCTATTAAAAGTAATATGTTAAAATCAACTAAGGAGCTTGAGAATAGAGATGTAAATAAGGCTGCAGAAAGGCAACAATTTGTTATGACTGCAACAAATAACCTTGCCTTACTATTATCTGAAATATTGGAGCAAATGCAAAAAGATTTAGAAATGCCTCCATCAAAATGCAACAAGCCAAAAAACTGTAATAAACCAAACCCAAACTGCAAAAAACCTTCAATGTCAGAGATGAAAAAAGCTCAGAAGAAACTGAATAAGGAAATGAAAAAAGGGAAAAATGGTAAGAAAGGAAAGGGGAAAAAGAAAGGAGAGAAGCAATCAAAAGAGCTTATGCAATTAGCAAAACAGCAAGAGCAAATAAGAAAACAGTTAATGGAGCTAAGAGATGAGATTGGTGAAAATGGCGAGAAAGGGAAAATTGATAAAATTATTGAGGATATGGAGGAAAATGAAAGAGATATTATCAATAATAGAATTACACAAGAAACTATAAACAGACAAGAAGAAATACTTAGTCGATTACTTGAAGCAGAGAACGCTAAGAGGGAGCAAGATGAAGACGATAAAAGAAAGGCTACAGAATGGGAATTTGAACCAGATAATACAACTGAAGAATATATGGAATACAAAAAGAAAAAAGAGAAAGAAGAAGAGCTATTAAAAACAACTCCAATTCAACTTACTCCATTCTACAAAAAGAAAGTAAATTCCTATTTTAACTCTTTAATAAAAGAGAACTAATGATAGCGTTTGAATACTTAGAAACAGAAGAAATAACAGAAATTAATCAAAATAAAAAATGGTTAAATCAAGTAATTTCAAATGAAGCTAAGGAAGAAGGAGATATTACTTACATTTTTTGTGATGATGACTATCTTCTTGAAAAAAATATACGATTCCTTAACCATAATACTTTAACTGATGTCATTACTTTTGATTATTGTGAAGGGAATTCTGTAAGTGGAGATATTTTTATTAGCATTGAAAGAGTAAAAGAAAATTCTGAGGTTTTTAAAGTTGATTTTTTAACAGAATTAAATAGAGTTATGGTGCATGGTTTACTACATTTGCTCGGTTATAAAGATAAAACTGAGAGGGAGTCAAATTTAATGAGAAAAAAAGAAAATTATTATCTTTCTAAATACTGAGAATCAAATGGTACTTGAAGAAAAATATGATGTGATTGTTGTGGGGGGAGGTCATGCTGGATGTGAGGCCGCACATGCTGCAGCAACATTAGGTTCCAAAGTTTTGTTAATTACTCAAAATCTAGAAACTTTAGCTAGAATGTCATGTAATCCAGCCATGGGTGGTGTTGCAAAAGGGCAAATTATTAGAGAAATTGATGCGTTAGGCGGAATGTCAGGAATTATTACTGATGCCTCTTCAATTCAGTTTAGAATGCTTAATAAAAGTAAAGGGCCAGCAATGTGGAGTCCTAGGGCACAGTGTGACAGAAAATTGTTTGAAAGAGAATGGCGTATGGCTCTAGAAGCAAATAAAAATATTGATTTTTGGCAAGATACAGTTGAAAATATAATGACTAAAAAGGGTTCAACAGTAGGTGTTATTACAAAAATGGGTGTTGAAATTCAAAGTAAATCTGTCATACTTTGTAACGGAACATTTTTAAATGGATTAATTCATCTTGGCAAAAAAAATTACAAAGGAGGAAGGTCAGGAGAGCCGCCAGCTGAAGGAATAACAAAACAACTAATTGAGTTAGGGTTTACTAATGGTAGGATGAAAACAGGAACTCCACCAAGACTTGATGGCAGAACAATTGATTACTCTAAAACTGAAGAACAAGCAGGAGATAAAAATTCTGTAAACTTCTCATATCTATCTAACAATCAATTATCTAAGCAACATTCTTGCTTTATAACTTACACTTCACCTGAAGTACATAGTATACTAAAAGAAGGTTTTGAAGATTCTCCTATGTTTTCAGGAAGAATAAAAGGTTTAGGCCCAAGATACTGCCCTTCAATTGAAGACAAAATAGAACGATTTTCAACTAAGGAAAGGCATCAGTTATTTATTGAGCCTGAAGGAAGAGATACTATAGAAATCTATTTAAACGGATTCTCAACATCATTACCAGAAGAAGTTCAGTTGAAAGCTTTGCGCAAAATTAAAGGTCTTGAAAAAGTAAAAATGTTTAGGGCTGGATATGCAATTGAGTACGATTATTTTCCTCCAACTCAATTAAAACATACACTAGAGACAAAATTGGTCAATAACCTTTTCTTTTGCGGGCAAATAAACGGAACAACTGGCTATGAAGAAGCTGCAGCACAAGGGCTAATGGCGGGAATAAATGCTCACCAAAACACTCATAATAAAAAGGAATTCATACTAGGGAGATCAGATGCATATATAGGAGTATTAATAGATGATCTTATAACAAAAGGAACAGACGAGCCCTACAGAATGTTTACTTCAAGAGCCGAATTTAGATTACTATTAAGACAGGACAATGCTGATATTAGACTAACTCAGAAAGGACATGAATTAGGACTTGCTAGTGAAGAAAGACTAAAACGCCTGCAAGTAAAGAAAAGTGAAACTGAAAAGTTAATAAAGTTTTTAGAGAAACAAAGTATTGAGCCAAATGATATAAATCCTGTATTAGAAAATAAAGGCACTTCAATTTTAAAACAGAAAGTAAAAATTAAGTCCATACTCTCTAGGCCACATATTTCGATTAAAGATTTATTAGTTTCTAAAGAACTTTACGAGTTTTTAGAAAATGAAAAATTTTCAATTGAGTCAATAGAACAGGCAGAGATTGAAATTAAATATGGCGGTTATTTAAATAAAGAAAAGGAGTCTGCTGAAAAACTAAGCAGACTTGAAAATATACAAATTATTGATGGTTTTGAATTTGATAAACTTCATTCCATTTCAACTGAAGGTCGTGAAAAATTAAAAGCTATTCAACCAAAAACAATTGGACAAGCATCACGAATAAGTGGCGTTTCCCCTTCAGATATAAACATATTATTAATCTACTTAGGGAGATGATATTACTAGATAAATGCCCAGTGTGCAGTGGCAATAGTTTAGATAAGCTTTTAGATTGTAATGACTTTACAACTTCTAAAGAAAATTTTACAATTGTTTCATGTGGAACATGTGATTTTACCTTTACAAACCCCAGGCCTTTAAACGAAAACCTAGGTAATTACTACAAGTCAGACATGTATATTTCCCATACAAATAATTCCAAAGGATTATTTAATTGGCTCTACCAGACAATAAGAAATTATGCAGTAGGCACAAAAGTTGCCTTACTAAAAAGTATAACAAAAGAAGGGACTCATTTAGATATTGGCTGTGGGACAGGTGAATTTTTAAATGCTTGCAAAAATGCTGGATACGCAACAAAAGGTATCGAACCATCAGAACTAGCAAGAACTCAAGCTAAAAACAATTACAATCTTGTAGTTAGCGACAATACTGACTTAACTCAGTTTAGTGAAGAAGAATTTGATAGCATAAGCATGTGGCACGTACTAGAGCATATCCCAAACTTAAATAAAACAATTTCACAATTTCACAAGATACTCAAGGCAAATGGAAAGATTATTATTGCTGTTCCTAACTATAAAAGCTGGGACGCAAGCTACTACAAAGAATTCTGGGCCGCATGGGATGTTCCAATACACTTATGGCATTTTTCAAAATCTACAATTGAAAAGATTTTCGAAAATCATGAATTTAGTTTGAGAAAAACCAAACCAATGATATTTGATTCTTTCTATGTTTCATTATTAAGTGAAGAATTTAAAATAGGTAAAAAGAATTTTATCAAAGGATTTGCAATTGGATTGATCTCTAATTTAATTGGCGTCATTTCGAAAAGAGGACATTCAAGCACTATTTATGTGTTTGAAAAGAAAAATTAAGCATTTAAATCGTTTCTAAGCAAAAAATAACTACACCTAAGGTATTAACACATTTTTTTTAAAATCTTTGAACGTTTAATGAATAGGCAATTAATTGATTAACAGTGTGTTGCTGATATTTTACAAGTTTTATATAAAAAATTGTATTTTTGTTAAATGAAAATAAGACTTACAATACTGTTTGGATTCATCTCAATAATTAGTTTTTCTCAATGTTTTGCTCCAAGCACACTTTTTGCTTCTAACATTAATTATTACAATGCAGAAGTAAATTGGAATTCAACAAACGGAACTAATCATTATAAAATTAGATATAAAATTATTGGGTCAGCTAGCTGGTCATATAAAAACAATATCGATTCTATTCTCAACCAAAAATTACTTACAAATTTAATTCCATTAAGCGATTACGTCTGGCAAATTAGAAGTCATTGTGACACAATAAATAGCAATACTTCAAATTGGTCAGTTACCGATACATTTTATACAAATACCCCCCTGTACCCAACAACAAGCACTCTGTCAACAACTAATATCAACTACAATAATGCTGTTGCAAACTGGGATACTTTAAGTAATGCAAATAGATATAAAATAAGATACCAACAAATCGGAACAGGTAGTTGGTCTAATTTGGGTCCAATATACAATCCAAATTCAAGCATTACAATCCCTCTATTACAACAAAACACCACTTACGAATGGCAAGTAATGTGTTATTATGATACAACTAATTTATTAGCTTCTTTGTGGTCAATTTCTGACACATTTACAACACCCTCATTTGTAGCTGCTCCATTCAACCCTATAGTAATAAATACACTTTCTAACACACAATGTAACACGTCATCTGAACTGACATTAATAGTAAGTCAAGAGGCTAATGAGCCTGATATAGGTACAAGTATTATTACTTCAGACGGAGGGAATTTTGACATAACCTCTATTAGCTCAGGAGACTCTGTAGGCTTTGCAATAATGACGACTAGCACACAGAATATTACCGCAACATTAAAAGCAGGAATAGTTGCAGGACAGAATTATGCTATTATAAATTCATACGATAGTATTGGGACATTGATTGGGTTTTTCTCAATTGAGAATGACAATGGAGGTATAAAAGTCAGTTCAACATCACCAAATGATGGAAATAATTATACAAGTGGCTTTATAAGTGAAATACACTTCATAAATCTATTTATTAATCCAAATATAGATGGGCCACTTTATTTTTATGCTAACATTAACTCTGAACTAAACGATCAATTTAATGATATTGATACAGTTCAAATATGGTGTAATTCTACAAGTATTTCAGAAAACAGTAGTAATAAAAATCTGATTGGAATTTATGATATTTTTGGAAGAGAAATTCCTGAAACACAAAATAAGCTTCTATTTTTCAAATACACAGATGGGACCATAGAAAAGAGGTTGTTATTGAAATAATAGTGACCTAGGGAGGATTCGAACCCCCAACCCTCAGAGCCGAAATCTGATATTCTATCCAGTTGAACTACTAGGCCTTTTGGCAAAAATAGTATAAGTTTTAATACCACAATTTTTTATACTTTAATAAGTTATCTGATAGTAAAGTATTATTATTGCTTTTTTAATTATGAAAAAACTTCTTTTCCTTTTATTGCCCTTGTTTATCAATGCACAGGATGTTGCGATTGGTCAATGGAAAGATTATCTATCTTATAATTCTGCTTCCTATATTTGTGAGGCAGAAGAGAAGATTTATTGTGTGGCTAGTGATGGATTGTTTTATGTAAACAAAGAAGATATGACAATAAATCGTATGTCTAAAATAACAGGACTTTCTGATTTTGGAATAAAACAGGTTGCTTATTCTGAAACTTTAGGCGTAACGGCTATTACTTACGAAAACTGCAATATAGATCTGATAAAAAACAATCAAATCGTAAATATTTCTGATATAAAAAGGAAAGAAATTGCTGGTTTCAAGACAATAAATAATATTACAATAGATAGTGGTACCGCATATTTATCCTCATCTTTTGGATTGGTTTTAGTTGATTTAGAAAAAGAAGAAATAAAAGACACTTATAAAATAGGGGAGAATGGAAATTTTGTAAGTATAAACGATTGTTATATAGACGATACTTGCATTTTTGTTGGTACTACTGATGGAGCATATTTTGCGGATAAAAACTCAAACACTTTATTTGATTTTAATAGCTGGACTAAACACCCTTCCTTCTCTACTGAAGTTTCTGAAATCATTGTAAATTCTTGGGGAATGCTTTTTAACAATCAATATCCTTATGTAAAAGTAAGAAATAGCAATGGATATTACCTAGAAATAGGAGGAATTATTAGTATTTATCAAAATGGTAATCTTATATCAGAAATAATTGCGGATTCAAACTTTAGCAAGATACAAGATGCTTGGGTAGATAAAGACGATATTGTTTGGGTAGCAGACTCAGTAAATGGACTATTGAAGTTTACAAATTTTGAATATACAGATTCATATACTCCTTCCGGACCTGTAAGAAATGAAATCTACAGTATAGAATACCTAGAAAATAAACTATACCAATGTCATGGAGGTCACAAAAATTTTGGTACAAATGCTTTAATTAATGATGGAGTATCAATTAAATTAAAATATGATGAATGGATAAATTATGATAGATATAAACTTGGGAATGCCAGAGATATTTTAGAGGTTGCTGTAAATAATGGTGCTGAATACTATTCCTCTTGGTATCATGGGATTCCTAAAATGAAGAATGGAGAGCTCGTTATAAAATATGATTATGATAATACAAATGGAATTCTTGATACTGCTTATTACTCTAATAATAGAATTCGGATTTCTGATATAAAGTTTGATTCAGAAGGGAATATGTGGGCTCTTAGTTCAGAGGTGAATCATCCGTTAGTTGTAAAAACAAAAGATGATAACTGGCACTCATATAGTATTAATCAAAATCAGGTAGGCCTATTTTTTGATGATTTATTAATTGACTCTTACAATCAGAAATGGGGAATAATGAGTAGGGGAGCTGGAATTTTTGTCTACAATGACAACAATACTATAGGAAATCCTAATGACGATCAGTATAAGATACTAAGTATGAATATAGGAAACGGGAATCTTCCATCATTACAAACATACTGTTTTGCAGAAGACTTAGAGGGTGAAATATGGGTTGGTACTGATAATGGAATAGCCGTCTTTTATGACCCGGGTGCAGTATTTTCAGGTTACAATTTTGATGCCCAACAAATTCTTATTACTGAGGGAGATTACGGGCAGTACCTACTCAGTGAAGAAAGAGTAAAATGCATAACAATTGATGGCGCAAATAGGAAATGGGTAGGAACAGAAAAATCAGGAGTGTTTTTGTTATCAGAAGATGGGACTGAAGAAATACATCACTTCACAAAGGAAAACTCACCATTATTTGACAACAACATCATTGATATAGCAATCAATAATGAAAATGGAGAAGTATTTATTGGAACTGAAAAGGGATTACTTTCTTATCGTTCTGACGCTACAGTAGGTGTTGCTACTCAAAATAGTACTAAAGTATTTCCTAACCCTGTAAAAGAGACTTATAACGGCCCGATTGCTATTAGTGGTCTCGTAACAGATGCTAATATTAAAATTACTGACATCTCAGGGAATTTAGTCTTTGAGACATTCGCAAACGGAGGACAAGCAATCTGGAATGGAAAAAATAAAAATGGAGAGCGATCTTCAACAGGAGTATATTTAGTTTTCAGTACAGATTTATATGGAGAACAAAAAATGGTAAGTAAGATACTTTTCATACACTAATGAAATACAAAAGTAGAGCCATTACTCTCACTTATATTAAGCAAGGAGAAAGCTCAATAATCAGTAAAATCTTTACAGAAAAACATGGTCTTCAATCTTTTATTGTTAAAGGTGTTAGATCTAAAAAAGCAAAGAAAAAACTTGGACTTTTTCAACCCTTGCAGTTAGTTGATATTAATGCCACACTTATTCCTAAAAAAGGATTGCAGTATCTAGCTGAAATTATAATTATTGAAACGATCTCTACTGATAAAATAAACATGAATAAAAACTTCTTGGCTATATTTATTGCCGAGATAAGCTCTAAAGTATTACAAGAAAACGAACAAAATTCAGGGCTTTTTAAATTTGTTTGGGAAATAAAACAAAAACTCTATAACGCAAATACTATAGATGAAAATTTTGCACTTCTTTTCATGCTTAATTTATCAAAATATTTAGGATTTTTCCCTTCAACTGAGAATATAAATGCTCCATTTTTTAATTTAGAAACCGGAGAGTTTTCGGGAAAAGCATTTAATTTAAACATCTATTTAACTGAAGAAAAAACAACAATACTTAAACATTTATTACTAGGAAAAAAAATTAATATCCCTCAAGAATTAAAATCAGAATTACTAAAAGATATCATGCAATATTTTAGACTACATCATTATAATCTTAGTAATATATCATCTCACTTAATAATAGAATCATTACGAAAATGAAGCAACTAATTCTTATAAGCTTTCTTTTGATGTGTAAATTGGCTTTTAGCCAAAACATTGAGGTTTTTGACAAAATACTAGCAATTCCAATAGAAAATGTGAATATTAAAAGTAACCAAAAAGGAGTTATAACAAACAGTAAAGGGGTTTGTGCTATCAATAAATTTAAGGAAAACGATACACTAATAATCTCTCACATAGCATATCATCAAATACAAATTATTAAAAGCAGTATTAGTAGTAAAATATTTTTAGAACCTAGAATTAAAATACTTCCAACTGTAAATTTTGAATTAGATAAGAAAGCTCTTTTAGATCAAAATGACCCTATTTGTGAAACTGAAGCGGGCAACACAAAAATTGCAAGTAAAACAACAGCTGAAAAACTAGAAGGGAATTCAGGTGTAACTATTCAAGAAAGTCAAAGTGGTGGTGGGAGTCCAAATTTTAGAGGGATGGAGGCTAATAGGCTTTTACTTGTTGTAGATGGAATTCCTTTAAATAATGCCATTTACAGAAGTGGGCATCTACAAAGTTCGGCCTCAATAAACCCTTACTTTTTAGGCAGTATATATCTGGTATCTGGGCCCGCATCAGTTGCTTATGGTAATGGAGCTATGGGAGGTGCTTTGCTTTTTAACACCTACACAAATACTAGTATCAATGAAAATAAATTTTACTTCAACCAACAATTTGAAAGTGCAACTAATGGAGTTTTATTAAATTTCTTGTCACAATATCATCACAAAAAACTAGCATTCACTTCTGGATTTTCTGTAAAATCTTTAGAAAATCTAAAGATGGGAGAAAATCGAAATCATGGATATTTGCAATGGGGTAAGGAGGGAATAGCAACTAATGGAAATGAGCAATTATTTACTACATATCAGCAAGCTGATTTTATGCATAAGACTTTCTATAATATCAATAAAAACAGCAGTATTCTTTTAAATACTCAATTTGCTACATCATCTAACATAAATCGCTTTGATAAACTCAATGACATAAAAGATGGGATAGCTAAATATAGTGATTGGTATTACGGCCCACAAAGCAGATTCTTGCAAAGCCTAAAACATTCTAATTTTAAAGAAACTATATTGTTTCAAAAAATGAACACCACACTATCATTTCAAGATGTTAGTGAATCTCGCCATAAAAGTAAAAAAAGCGAAAATCAACTTTCAAATAGATATGAAAATGTTAAAATTTATGATATTTCTTTTGACTTTAGCAAATCAATAAAGTCTTTAAATATCAGTTATGGATTGGGGAATAGATATCAAAAAGTAAACTCCAAAGCTGATAAGACTAGTAATAATATTATAAGTCATAATAGTACACGCTACCCTGATGGGGGGAGTAGTGTAAATGATTTTTTTAGCTACACTCAAGCAAAAATTCCATTACATAAAAAGTTAAAATTAGTAATAGGAGCAAGATATAACCAAAATAATCTCACTGCTATATTTAATGACAGTACTACCTTCAATTTCCCTTATAAACAACTTCAAAATAATAATTCCTCACTCGTAAAATCAGCAAGTTTGGAATATAGTTTGAACACTAACACACAGTTTAAAACCTCTTACTATGGTGGATTTCGAAATCCTAATATTGATGACATTGGGAAAGTATTTTCAAAAAATGGTAATTATGTTGTAATTCCAAACGAAAAATTAGAAGCAGAATATTCTGATAGTTATGAGATGACAATTAAATATTTCAAAGGAAAAATTAAAACTAATCTATCATTATTCTACACCAATATTAATAATGCTATTAGGCGTGAATTTTCAACTCTTAATAGTAAAGATAGTATGTTATATGATGGAGAAATGATGAAGATTCAAATGAATAAAAACATTGAGTCGGCAAATATTTACGGCATTAACATCAATGCTATATATGAATACAATAAGAGTTTAAATTTAAACGCAAACTTTAATTATCTAAAAGGGAATACAATGGAAAACCAACCTCTTTCTCACATCCCGCCTACCAATGGGAAACTTTCAATAAATTATACCATTAAGAAACAGGAGTTCGAGTTTTATGCAAAATATAATGCAGCTAAAAAATCAAATGAATATGATGATGGAGGAGTAGATAACCTAGAAGAAGCAACAATTAATGGAACGCCAATGTGGCACACTTTGAACCTTCAGTACAGTAATAAATTAGATAATGATATTATTATAAGCTGTGGGGTGCAAAACATTGCAGATATTCATTATAAAACCTTTAGCTCTGGAATTAGTGCAAGTGGTAGGAATTTTATTTTGGGGTTGCAAACTAATTTTTAATATTTTGAACACCTAAGATACTTAAGCGATAATATCTAATAAACATCAATTAATAACAAACAATTAATAACTATCCTTATCTTTGCAACTTATAAATATCAAAATGAAAAACCTTAACCTTTTACTAGCACTACTTTTTATTTCTTTTACTACCTCATCACAAATCTGGGAGGAGAACCTGCTAAAAACAAATGCTAATCCTACTTCTGCTGAAAAATTTGAAGCTTTCGAAAACTACCGTAAAGCCGTACCTTATACTAAAGGAAATGGATACAAACCTTATGCTCGTGAAATGGATTTTGTAAACGAGAGAATTAAAGAAGGAAACGTATTCAATCCAAATGCATTATTTATAGAGTGGCAAAAGGAAAAAGAAAAATACAGCAACGCAAAATCAAGCACTTCAGGTAATTGGGTGTCTAAAGGCCCTATCAATACTCCAATAATTTTATCTAACAATAAAAAAAGAGGAAATGGTCGGGTGAATTGTATTGCTTTCGATCCTATTGATGAAGATATTATATGGATTGGCTCTCCGGCAGGTGGGCTTTGGAAATCAATTGATGGAGGAAGTAATTGGACAACAAATACTGATAATCTTCCTGTTATGGGAGTTTCTCATATTGCTATTGATCCTGTCAATAATCAAACAATGTACATAGTTACTGGTGATGCAAATGCAACTGATACTTATAGTATAGGAATTCTAAAATCAATTGACGGGGGTTCAACTTGGAATACTACAGGATTAAGTTACACTGTTGACCAAGAAAAAACAGTAAACAAAGTACTTATAAACCCTAATCATACTGATAGTTTAATTGCAGCTACTAACTCTAATCTAATGATAAGTTCAGATGGAGGAACTACATGGGCAACTACTGGTATTATTGGTAGATGGAGAGACATTGAATACAAACCAAATAATCGTAATGTTATTTATGCAGCTAAACAATCAAGCGGAGGGAGTAATGTCTATCGAACTATTGATGGTGGTACTAACTGGAATGTTATTAATAATGGTGTTTCATCAACTGGAAAACACAGGCCTTTAATTGCTGTAACTCCTGATAATCCTGAGGTTATTTACTCACTTTACTCTGCTTCTGATTATAGCTTTCATGGGTTGTATAAATCTTCTGATGCTGGTGATACTTGGATTTTACAATCTAGTACTCCTAATATTTTAGGTAGAGAAACAGATGGTAGTGATACTGGAGGTCAATCCTGGTACGATTTAAGCCTAGGTGTTGCAACAAACAATGAAGATTTAGTTTATGTAGGAGGTATTAATCTCTGGCGTTCTGATGATAGTGGTGCAAATTGGGATATAGATGCAAGTAGTGGAAATGGATCGAACTATTCTTACATGCATGTGGATCAACATGCTTTTGAGTTCAATCCACATACTCATGTTGCTTATGCAGGAAATGATGGAGGTTTTTACAAATATATGGATAATCTCAATAAATGGGTAGATATTTCAGATGGGCTTGAAATCTCTCAATTCTACAATTTAGGGCTTTCAAAATCAAACGCCAACAGAGTAGTTGCAGGAGCACAAGATAATGGTACTGAAATGCTAACTGGCTCTACTTGGGATGCAATTATGGGTGGGGATGGTATGGAATGCGCAATAGATCATTATGATGAGGATATTATTTATGCTGAATATCAATATGGAGGGCTAAGAAAATCATATAACGGAGGGAATTCATGGAATAATATTAAACCTGTAAGTTATGAGGGAGGGTGGAATACTCCTTATGAAATGCATCAAACTAACAATAATTTAATAGTAGCAGGATATGATGAGGTTTACCGATCAACAACTGCCGGAGCTATCTGGGATTCCGTTTCTTTTAATGTAAGTAATGGGGCTGCAATTCGTTCAATTGCTTTAGCATCTTCTGATGAGGATTATATTTATGCAGCAACTTATAGTAAGATAAAAGTTACTAAAGATGCTGGGCAATCTTGGACCTATATAAAGCCTGGTTTACCAAATTATAACATTACTGATGTGGCTGTTTCAACTACAAATCCGGATAGAGTTTGGGTTACTTTATCTGATTACAATAATGCTCATAAAGTGTATGAATCAATTGATGCGGGAGATAACTGGACAAATGTCACTGGAAGTAATTTACCTGCTCTTCCTGTTAATTGTATTGTTTATCAAGGTGGTGCTAATGATGATTTGTATATAGGAACTGATGTTGGGGTTTATTACAAAGACAATACCATGTCTGATTGGGTGCCTTTTAATGATGGTTTGCCAAATGTTATTGTAAAGGAATTGGAAATACATTATGATGAAGGAACTATCAGTGCGGCAACTTTTGGAAGGGGGGTTTGGAAAAGTGATTTAAACACACTAAGTACTGTAAATTCTAATTACTTTAATAATGTTAAGTTTACAATCTACCCTAACCCTGCTGATGATAAAATAACTATTCATACTACTGAAAATAAGGTGTTAATTAGCATCTATTCTATCACGGGACAAAAGGTTATTTCTACAAAATCAAAGTCTATTAACACGGCTAGTTTAGCAAAAGGGTATTATGTTGTTGAGGTAAAAAGCGAATCAGGGACTAAAAGGAAAAAACTAGTTATAAAATAGCTTCCAGCTCTTTTATATAACTTCTTTTTCTGCTTTGCGGGGCGAAAATTAAACCAACATTTACTACTATTTTATCATCAATAAAATAAGTTTTAATTAGGAAGGGCCCTCCCATAAATCCGTATTCTAACTTCCAAAGCCCTCTATAATTATTATCATTATAATAAGGAGGATAGCTAGGCTCAATTTTCACAAAACTACCTTCCCTTTCTCCTTTTAGGTATTTAGCAAAAATATTATCTGTATTTTGTAAAACCTCAGCTTGCAAATTAGTGGTTTTTGGTATAAATGAAAAAGTTAAAATATTCTTTATTTCCTCTGATTTTGGAGGATTAAATGTAGCCCAAAAAACAGAATCTGAATTAGAAATTATTTCATATTCCTTAGGGATAATAACTTCTATTCCAAAATGATTAAAAATTTCTTTTTCAGCATTCTTTTGCGATAATTTAGCAAAAGTATTTCTTATATATTTTACTTCTTTCAAGCTGACTATAGAAACTAATTTATTAAGTTCTTTAAGTAATTGTACTCCATTGTTATCCCAATTTAATTGTGCAACAAACTGCCCTTTAGCCCACTTGTCTTTTTGACTTGAATGGTCAACGCCCTCAGCAATTATTACAATATTTTTGTGAGTTTTTAATATTGACTTAAACTCACTTTGATTAATCTGTACAACTCTAAAGGAACTCTCATTCTGATTTATTCCTTCTAAAATTTTACCAAAAGTCGCATAAGCCAAACTATCAACACCACTCTCCCACAAAGCATCAGCAACAACAAAAATTACTTCTGAATTTGTTCCTGTTGAAGATGGTAAGGTTTGAACTCCATCACCACAAGAAAACAGAAGGAATGTAAGTATAATAAAATATCTCATTAACTTGAAGGTAAAAGAATTTTCGTTCCAGGCTTGAGGTTATCACTTTCCAAGTTGTTTAGTGATTTAATCTTCCAAACACTTAAACCATCATGCTTTTTAGCAATTCCCCAAAGCGTATCCCCTTTTTGCACAATATATTCATTTTTTGTAATTTTTTGCAGTTTTTCTTGTGTTTTTTGATTGTTTTTTACAAAAATCACTAATTTATCTCCAATGTCAAGGTTTGTTGTTTTTAAATTATTCCATTCTTTCAACTCAAAAACATGCACATTATGATCTTTAGCAATTCTACCTAAATAATCCCCCTTATTTACTCTGTAAACTATTCTTTCTTCATCAATAAGGATTTCTTTATTATCAACAGCTTCAATAAAAGTATAGTTCGTTTCTTCATTAAATCTAAAATCATTTGCAGCAAATTCAGGTAAAACAACTACTGACTCATTAGGAAAAATATCCTTTTTATACGCAGGGTTTAAATACAGAATTGTTTCTTTATTCACGCAAATCATCTCAGACAACACTTTTACATCAACTTGTTTTTTAAGAGTTAATGTGTCTGTTTTTCCTACCTCAATTTCTGTTGTTTGAGGAATAATGCCATGTTCTTTTACATAATTCATAGCATAATTTACAGCAATAAATGTTGGAATGTAATTTCTAGTTTCTCTTCTTAAATAAGGATGTAAAACCCAAAAGTCATTACTTCCAACAGTGTTAATTTTCTTTTGAAGATATCCAGGACCACCATTATAAGCAGCAAGTACCAGATTCCAATCACCAAAAGTATCGTACAATTTTTCAAAATAAAAACAAGCTGCCTCAGTTGCTTTAATTGGGTCTTGCCTTTCATCCATGTAAGAAGTAACATTTAGTCCGTATTGTTTGCCTGTTAAATACATAAATTGCCAAAGTCCAGTTGCACCAGAATGTGATTTTGCTTTAGGGTTCATTGCAGACTCTACAATTGCTAAATATTTAAGCTCTAAAGGAAGGTTATACTTGTCTAATTGTTGTTCAAACAAAGGAAAATACAAATTCTTTAAACCTTGCATTCTTGAAATTAAAGCTTTATTTCTGCCAATATAACTTTCAATAAAAGGATGCACCTTTTCATTATAAGCTAAATCCATAGGAGAATTTTCGTCCAAAATCCTTAATCTCTCATCAAAAATATTTAGTGGTTTATCAGCTTTTAAAATAATTTTTTGCTCTAGTAAAAGAGTGTCTAAAATCAAAGTAGTATCAGCGGTAGGGGTATGTATAGTATCCTCAGAAAAAGAAGATAGACTCATAATTATAAAACAAATAAAAAAGAAGTTTCTCATAAATACAAATTTGATAATATAACTGTCAAAATTTGCATTAATAGCTATTCAATTATTAACGCTGGTTTGTTAACGAATATTATTACTTTTGCATGATTAAAGATTTATTATCTTTGTGCTTTTATGACTCAAAATAAAAAATATCCTCAAGGCCCTTTATTAAGTAATATTAATAGTCCTGCTGATTTAAGAAAACTGGAAAAATCTCAGTTGAAACAAATCAGTAATGAAGTAAGGCAATACATTGTTGATATTGTATCTGAAAAAGGAGGACATTTTGGCGCAAGTTTAGGTGTTGTAGAGCTTACTGTAGCTATTCATTATGTTTTTAATACTCCTTACGATCAACTTGTTTGGGATGTTGGGCATCAGGCTTACGGGCATAAAATTCTAACCGGAAGGAAAGGGCAATTTCCTACAAATAGGATAAAGGGAGGGCTTAGTGGGTTTCCAAAAAGATCAGAAAGTGTATATGATACATTTGGTGTGGGTCATTCTTCAACTTCAATTTCAGCTGCACTTGGAATGGCTGTTGCATCAGAAAGTAAGGGGGAGAAAAACAAACAACATATTGCTGTAATAGGTGACGGGTCAATGACAGCTGGTATGGCTTTTGAGGCGCTAAATCATGCCGGAGCTGAACATTCAAATTTATTAGTGATTTTAAATGACAACTGCATGTCAATTGATCCTGCAGTAGGAGCGTTAAAAGAATATTTAACTGATATTTCTACATCAAAAACTTACAACAAAGCTAGGAATAAAATTTGGAAGATTCTTGGAAAAATTAGTCAGTACGGACCAAATGCCCAAGCTATTGCTAAAAAAGTGGAGGGTGCTGTAAAAACCACTTTACTTGGAGAAAGCAATTACTTTGAATCCTTAAACTTCAGGTATTTCGGGCCTATAGATGGTCATGATGCAGAGCATGTTGCTGAAGTTTTAAAAGATTTAAAAGAAATTCCTGGTCCTAAGATTTTACATTGTTTAACCGTAAAAGGCAAAGGATTTACTCCTGCTGAAGAAGGAGACACAACAACTTGGCATGCCCCTGGGGTTTTTGATAAAGAAACAGGGGAGATTATTAAGTCAAAAAAGAAAAAAACTCCTCCAAAATATCAAGATGTTTTTGGAGAAACAATAATTGAATTAGCTAATAAAAATAAGGACATTGTAGGAGTTAGTCCGGCAATGCTTAGCGGAAGTTCCCTTACAAAAATGATGGAGCAAATGCCTAAAAGAACTTTTGATGTTGGTATTGCAGAGCAACATGCTGTTACTTTTTCTGCAGGAATGGCTACGCAAGGAAAACTACCTTTTTGTAATATCTATTCTACTTTCATGCAAAGAGCATATGATCAAGTAATACATGATGTTGCTTTACAAAATTTGAATGTAGTATTTTGCTTAGATAGAGGGGGGGTAGTTGGTGCTGATGGAGCAACTCATCATGGAGCATATGATATAGCATTTTTCAGATGTATCCCAAATATGATCGTTTCAGCACCTATGAATGAAGAAGAATTAAGGAACTTAATGTATACTGCTCAACTTCCAAATCAAGGACCATTTTCAATGAGATACCCGAGAGGAAATGGAGTGCTGTTAGATTGGAAAACTCCATTTAAAGAAATTAAAATAGGAGAGGGTAGAGTCATAAAAAAAGGAAAAGATATAGCAATTTTATCACTAGGGCATCCTGGAAATTTTGTAGTAAGTGCACAAGCAGAATTTGAGAAAGAAGGTTTAAGTATTGCGCATTATGATATGCGTTTTGCAAAACCTTTGGATGAAAAGCTACTTCATAAAATCTTCACAAAATTTGATAACATTATCACAATTGAAGATGGTTGCTTGCAGGGAGGTTTTGGCTCAGCAATACTAGAATTTATGGCAAATAATGATTATAAATCATCAGTAAAAAGGTTAGGAATTCCTGATGAATTTATACATCATGGAACTCAAGAGGAATTGCACAAAGATTACTTTTACGATACATCAGCAATCGTAAAAACTGTACATGAAATTCTTGCAAAGAAATTAGTATCACAAGTAGGTTAATTCAGAAATTATAAAAAATCTAATGAAAATTAAAGAAATTCTTAGTGAAGAAGGGAAAGAGCAAAAAATAAGTGCTAAAGGGTGGGTAAGAACAAGGAGAGGTAGTAAACATGTTTCTTTTATTGCATTAAATGATGGTTCAACTATAAATAATATTCAAATAGTTGCTGAGGGAGATTCCTTTAATGAGGAATTGATAAAGCAGATAACTACCGGTTCTTGTATAAGTGTGGATGGTGAATTAGTTACATCAAAAGGTAGTGGACAAGCCGTGGAAATATTAGCAAATAAGATAGAGGTTTTAGGTGCTGCAGATGCTGAAGAATATCCATTGCAACCAAAAAAACACAGCTTAGAATTTTTAAGAGAGAAAGCTCATTTAAGATTCAGAACTAATACTTTTTCTGCAATTTTCAGATTGCGACATGCTTTAACTTTTGCAGTACACAAATTCTTTAATGATAAGGGGTTTTTCAACCTTCACACTCCAATAATTACTGGTGCTGATGCAGAGGGTGCTGGAGAGATGTTCCAAGTAACTAATCTTGATTTAGAAAACTTGCCAAAAACTTCAGATGGAAAAATTGATTTTGAATCTGACTTTTTTGGAAGCAAAACCAACTTAACAGTTTCAGGTCAACTAGAAGCTGAATTAGGTGCTTTAGCATTAGGGCAAGTCTATACTTTTGGCCCAACTTTTAGGGCTGAAAATTCAAATACTTCTAGGCATTTATCAGAGTTTTGGATGATAGAGCCAGAGGTAGCGTTTGCTGATTTAGAAACTAACATGGATTTAGCTGAAGAGTTTTTAAAATATTGCATCCAATATTGCATTACTCATAATGCTGATGACTTGCAATTCTTAGACAAAAGAATGGGAGATGAAGAAAGAAACTTAAAGAAAGAAGAACGATCTGAAATGGGGCTATTAGAGAGACTCCAATTTGTTTTAGAAAATGATTTTGTTCGTTTAACTTATCGTGAGGCGATTGATGTTTTACGTAACTCTAAACCCAATAAAAAGAAAAAGTTTAAATATCTAATTGATGGATTTGGTGCTGATTTACAATCAGAACACGAAAGGTATTTAGTTGAGAAAAAATACAAAAAACCTGTTATTATTACAGATTATCCAAAAGGGATTAAAGCCTTTTACATGCGCATGAATGAAGATAATGAAACTGTAAGAGCAATGGATATCTTATTTCCAACAATAGGAGAAATAATTGGAGGGTCACAAAGAGAAGAAAGACTTGATAAACTCCAAGCAAGAATGGAGGAAATGGATGTTGATCAAGAAGAATTATGGTGGTACTTAGAAACTCGTAAATTTGGAACTTGCAAGCATGCTGGATTTGGTTTAGGATTTGAGAGACTAATTATGTTTGTAACAGGAATGAAAAATATTAGAGATGTTATTCCTTTCCCTAGAACTCCTCAAAATGCTGCATTTTAATGAGTAAACAAAGGTTAGAGCAAAAGCAATATCAAAACTTAAGCCCTCAGCAAATACAGTTTTTAGGGCTTCTGCAAATACCAATTGTCTCATTAGAAAAAAGAATAGAAGAAGAATTAGAAGATAATCCTGCACTTGAAGAAGATGAAGAAAATCAGACCTATTTTTCATCAAATAAAACAGACTTTTCAGACTTCCAAATTGAGGATAAATCTGAAAGTCTTAATAGTTATTTAGAAAAACAGCTAGTTGGAATTGAACTATCAAAAAGAAATCTTTTTTTGGTGAAATACTTGATAAACAGCCTTGATTCAAATGGCTTTTTAAGCCGAGATTTATTTTCTATTAGTAGCGATTTATTAATAAGTGACAATCTTGATATTTCAGAAGGAAAGATGCTAAATGCTTTAAATGTTCTGCAAAACTTAGAGCCAATTGGAGTAGGTGCTAATAGCCTTCAGGAATGTTTGCTAATTCAACTCAAAAAACTTTATCCTGAAAATAAATTAGCGATTAAAATTATCACTGAATTCTACTCTCAATTCAGTAATAAAAACTTTGAAAACATAATAAAAAATCTAGGGATTTCAGAAGAAGAATTAAAATCAACTTATTCTTTAATTGAATCTTTAAACCCAATTCCTGCAAATGGATTCTTTAAAAATGAAGAAATATCTGAATATATTTACCCTGATTTTACCTTATTAGTAGTTAATAATCAACTAGAACTTCAGCTGAACAAGAGTAATACGAAACCTATAAAAATAAGTAAGTATTATTCAAACTTACTGAATGAGACTACCGAGAAGACTACAAAGGAATTTTTGCAGAAAAAAGTAGAAAAAGCGTTATGGTTTAAAGAAGCTCTAATTAAAAGAGAAGCAACATTAAAAAAAGTAATGCTAGCTATTATTTCATTGCAAGAAAATTATCTTTTAAGTGGTGTAGAAAGTGATTTAAAGCCTATGAAACTTGCTGATATTGCTAATATTGTAAATATGGATATCTCAACAATATCAAGAGTAAGTAACTCAAAGTATGTAGAAACACATTTTAGAACTTTTAAGCTAAAAGAGCTATTTTCTGAGGCATATAAAAAAGATGATGGTCAAGTGATTTCTACCAATGAAATCAAGAATCATTTAAAAGAAATCATTCTAACAGAAGATAAAACTACACCATATAATGACGAGCAACTTGCTGAGTTGTTAGGTAAAGATAATTATCATATTGCAAGGAGAACTGTTGCAAAATACAGAGAGCAACTAGGAATTGAAATAGCTAAATTGAGAAGAGAATTATAATGAGACTATCAAAATTAATCTCTATAATTCTGCATCCAATATTTATGCCAATTTTAGCACTTTATTTAAGTTTGAGACAAGTCCCTTCAATTGGGTTTGCTATTACTAATTATCAAAATTATATCTATTTGGTTTTGATTTTTAGTACAGTTATACTGCCATTAATTAGTATCTTTTTTCTTATTAAAAGTGGTAAAGTTTCATCATTAGAAATGAGTAATCAAAAAGAGCGTTCCGTCCCGCTTTTCAGGACAGCTATTTGGATGGGATTAGGTTATTATACAATAGAAAATATACTTGTATTCTCGCCAATTATAAAGGCTGAATTAATAGGTGCTATTTCAATAATTTTAATTGCTTCAATAATTTCAAAATATTGGAAGATAAGTCTGCATTTATTAGGAATTGGAGGGTTAGTTGGTGTGCTTATTGCTCTTGAGATTATATATGGAAATTTACAACATCTAATAATCATATTTATACTTCTTTCAGGAGTTTTAGCAATGGCAAGAATTAAAGAAAAAGCACATAATTACCCACAAGTATATATTGGATTTTTAGGAGGGTTAAGTGTTGAATTATTAATAATTCTAATCTTTTAATATAACCTTCACAATCTCTATTTTTCTTTCCTTAATAGCCTCTAAGCTATAAATTGAATTCTTAATATCATGAGGGTTATCACTAGTATTTTCAGAAACCTTACTCTCGCCTAAAGGGAGCTCAACAATAGAAAGTTGACCAGTTTTGAGATATTTTGAAAGCAAGGTATTGCGATAAGTTGAAATGTCATTAATCATACTTTGAATCCTTCTTTGTGATAGATTAATATTATATTCAAACTTGTGAAGCGGACTTGCAAAGCCTCTAATTTGCAATTCAATTTTTTTACCACCATCTAACTCTAGCAACAACATACCTAATAGATTTATTAATCTGTTGTAGTTAGGTTTTAATGTGGTTTCAAAGAAATTATTCAAACTATCATTTTGATTTTTGTATTCATCTACCAACTTAAAATATGAAATATACGCATCTTTATAAGTTTGATTTGTTGTAGTTTTCATTGTGCAACAATCTGGTTCATCATTATGAAAATACAATTCTAATGGCTCAAAATCAACCCAATTAACTGCTGGAGGAATAGTGTCAATTTCAATGATCTCAAAAGAAAAAATATCATTACAGCAAAACTCTCTACTTTCATATTTTGCACCCTTTCTGTTGGAAGAAAAATAACCAGTATTTTCATTAAAGAAAGTCAAATACATCTCATCTGCTTTAGTATTGAATTGTTTTGTATTTTCAGCAAATTTCCATAGGTTAAATTTCCCTTCTGATTTGTAAATATCAAAACCACCCCTTCCTTTTTTTCTATTTGATGAAAAATAAAGTTGGTTTTCAAAATGATTATAGAAAGGTGTAATCTCGTCTGCCGAACTATTAATTCTAGAGCCCGCATTAATTGGAACGCCAAAGTTTCCATTTATATCAATTACACTTAGCCAAATATCTAACCCTCCAAATCCACCCTCTCTATCAGAAACAAAGTAAATAACACTTTGATTATTATGGGCTGTAATATGGGATTGAATATTCTTTTTGCCCCGTTTTTCTAGGGCTTCAATTTTTATAAATCTCCCATTAACTAAACTTACTAACTGACAATTATTCTGAAGATCACAAAGAGTAAAGGCAATAATATCATCATTTAAAAAACTTATATCACCTGTATCAAAAAGTTCAGAATTATATCTGGAATATTTTCCTTTTCCCCATTTTTTATTCCTTTTTGTTGTGAAGTAAATTGATGATTGATAACTCCCCTCATCTTGAAATGAAGTATAAAAAGCTAAAGTATCATTGATTTGAATAAAGTTAAGCTCTGCCCCAAATGTATTTACATGGCCATCTAATGGTTCAATTTTAAAATCCTGTTGAGCAAGAAGACTAAGTGGTAAAACAAAAATAAAAAACAACTTTTTCATTATAAATATTTTGGACAAACTTTAATTTCGTTGGATTTAACGGATTTTAAAACACTCCATTGGTAAGCAATAGAAAACTCAAAACCACCTTTATAATCACTTGCGCTATTAAGAGATGATATATTTGTATCATACGAAACCATAGCATCAAAATTATCAATCTTTATACCAAACTCCGTGATTATTGCATCATTCTTTCGGTTAAAAATTCCAGCTCTTAAAACAACCATTTCGGCTGATGAATTATTAAGTACATAATTAAAAAAACTGCCAGTAATCAGTTCTCTAGACTCTCCTTGTTCTGAGTAATATATTGTTGGCTTAATTTGAAATTTTTTATTAAAATAATAAATTAATGAAGTGTGCAACTTAGAATTTACTGGAAGTTGAATATTATCGCTTCCTATCAATGCTTGATTAGGTTTATTTAAATGAAATAATGAAACTCCAGAAATCAAAGTTGAAGATATATTCAGCTCAATCTCATGTACAAATCCTATCGCAACATCAAAAAAATCTATATTATTATTTGGAATATTTTCACTCTCATTAAAAACCAAAGTTGAATAATCAATTGATCTTTGATAGGTTCCCACAAGAACTCCAAAGGATTTATTATTACTACTATTAACCTTTGTGTTATGTGAAAGCGATAAAGTTACTCC
>CAJQHO010000016.1 GCA_905478185.1 uncultured Flavobacteriales bacterium
AACTCAACTGTAAAGTGGAATTTTCAGAAATATCTTTTAAATAAAGAAGGGAAGCTGATTGATTATTTTAATTCTACAACAAGCCCTATGAGTTCAAAAATAACTAAACAATTAATTTAATATATTATGATGTTTAAACAAAATAAATGCATTCCTTGTCAAGGAGGTGTTCCAGCTTTAAATTCCAGCGAAATTATTGAATATAAAAAATTAGTCAGTGAACAATGGATTGTTGAGGATAGCAAACATCTATTAAAGGAATTCAAATTTGATATATATTTAGATGCAATAGAATTTTCGAATAAAGTTGCTATTTTATCTGAAGAGCAGGGGCATCATCCTTTTATACATATTAATTATAAAATAGTTAAAATTATTCTTTTTACTCATAAAATTAACGGATTGCATGAAAATGACTTTTTAATGGCAAGTAAAATTGATAACTTATAATGAAAAATATACTTTTAATAGGAGCTAGTAGTGAGGCAGCTCTAAGTTTATACAAAAATTTTAATCAACAGTATAATTTTGTAAGATTAAGTAGAGCAGATAGTCAAAGTTGTGTAAGCAACTTTGATATTTTAGATCCTTCAACTTATTATACAGAAGAATTAAAATATGATGGTCTAGTATACTTCCCAGGAACTATTAATTTAAAGCCATTCAAAAGTCTTAAAATTGAGGACTTTTATAATGATTTTGATGTAAGTGTTATGGGATTGATAAAAGTGTTAAAATACTATCATTCTTATTTTAACAAAGATGCTTCATTAGTATTTATTAGCTCTATAGCAAGTAAGCTTGGTATGCCATTTCATTCATCAGTTTCAGTTGCAAAGTCAGCTCTTGTTGGTCTTTGCACTGCTTTAGCAGCTGAGTTTTCGCCAGATATTAGAGTTAATTGTATTTCACCCTCAATGTTTAAAAGTAAAATGTCTGGTAGGTTCTTAAGCAATGAAAAAAGTGAGGAAAGAATTAGAAATAATAATCCACTTAAAAAAATAGGTGAATCTGAAGATATTTCTTCATTAATTCATTTTTTACTTTCTGATAATTCTAAATGGATTACTGGTCAAAATATTTCTGTTGACGGAGGAATGTCAACATTAAAAAAATAAATTATGAAAGAAGTAATAGTAAATGATTTAATGCAATCTAATTATAAATATTTCTTATCTCAGCCAGAAGGTAAAAATTTTGATAGTGAATTTGTTCCAGAACTTTCACCCATTGAAATGTTAAACTTAGGGGTTTTTGGAGGCAAGTATATGACAGATTGTTTTTTGGAATTTCCTGCTTCATGGTTTCAAGAGGCTAAAATCTCTAAAAGTAAAAAGAATATTGAACTAAATTTTTTTAAAATAGATGCTTCACTTCCACTACAGCACTGGCTTGATAAGGGTTGGATCTTTGATCAAGACCCTAGGGGATGGTTTCAGTGGTACTGTAGGTATTTTATGGGCAGAAGATTAGAAAAAGAAGATTTACGTCAAATTAAAAGGTGGAAAGCGATGAAAAGGCATGTTGGATCTTTGAAAAAGAATTGTAAAATAGGGGATCTTAACTGTAGGATTAAACAAAGGCAAGCCTTACTGCACTGGGCTTATGATTCAAGATTAATCTAAAAGGTTATATATGTATTTAAATAAAGATAGTATTCAGCAATTAGAAAAAGTTGATAGACTTAATTTAATTAATTCTATCACTGGTATTAGCCCTGCAAATCTAATAGGCACTATTTCTAATGATTCCATAGAAAATCTTGCCATCTTTAGTTCTGTTGTTCATATAGGAAGTAATCCACCATTAATGGGATTTGTATTGAGGCCTACAAAAGAAAATACAAGAGATACCTATGAAAATATTATTGCAACAAATAAATTTACAATTAATCATATTAATTCAGATATGATAGAGAGATCTCATTATACATCAGTTAAATTTGATAAGAATGAATCCGAATTTCAAAAGTGTCGATTAACAGCTGAATATTTAAATAACTTTCTAGCCCCATATGTTAAAGATAGTTATGTTAAAATTGGTTTAAATTTAGAGGATATTCAATTAATAAAATCTAATGGATGCCATTTAATTATTGGTCGTGTTGAAAGGCTTTATGTGCCTGATAGTGCAATTCATAAGAATGGGAATATTCAATTTGATTTATCAAATAGTATTGGAGTAGGTGGATTAAACACATACTATAGTTTAGATAAAATTGCAGAATATCCTTATGCAAGAGTTAACGATCCTTTTTTAAATCAGTCTAAAATATGACTAGAATAAAGATTATACCTCCTCTTCTTGCTATATTTTACACAATAAATATAATAACAAATAAATATAACTATGTTTAATTTTTTTAAGAAAAAAACTAAGATGCAGAAGTTAAAGGATAAGTATAAGACACTTACAGAAGAAGCGTACAATTTATCAAAATACAATAGAGCTAAAAGTGATGCTAAAACTGCTGAGGCAAGTAGAGTCTTATCTGAAATAGAAAAAATAGAAAATAAAAAATGAGTGTGCAAATTATTAAACATGAAGGAGGGTTATATACCTTATATGCTAAACAAACAGTAGATAAAGAGATAGATGTGATATGGGATTTTTTTAGAAAACCTAGTAACCTTAACATGCTAACCCCTGATGATGTTGAGTTTGAAATTACTTCAGGTAAATCTGATGATTTCTTTGAGGGAAAGATTATTAGTTACAAGATCAAGCCATTTAAAATGATCAATTTTAATTGGGTAACAGAAATATCTCAAGTAAAAGAAGGATCTTATTTTATTGACAATCAAATTTTCGGACCCTATAATATGTGGCATCATGAACATCATTTTAAAAGTAATGGTGAAGGTACTACGGACATTATTGATAAAGTAAAATATATATTACCATTTTATATTTTAGGAGGATTAATGCATAAAATGTTTATTAGAAAAAAACTATTCAATATTTTCATGTTTCGACAAAAAAAAATTAATGACTTATTTAATATTCCTCAAATATGAAAAAAATCTTATTTATTATGATAATGTTAACATTATTGACTCTTATTTACTCTTTTAAAAATAAAACAGAAGATAATCTAACTGAACAATATATTATACTTAAAAGAATAGATAATATTGAAATTAGACAGTATAAAGAGTCGGTTAATGCAAGTTACTATTCAAAGAATAAAACAGAAAGAAACAATTACTTTAGAAATCTAGCGGGATATATTTTTGGGGATAATACTGAAAATGCAAGTATTGACATGACTTCTCCTGTAACTATGAAGTTGTATGGTAACAGAGAGATGATCTTTAGGATGCCCAGTAGTTATACGCTTGACAACCTACCTAAAGCAAATAATCCTAAAATTAATTTTATGACTATTGCTTCATGTACTAAAGCTGCTATTCAATATTCAGGATACTCAAATAAAAATATTGAAGAAAATAAAATAAAAGAATTAAAAAATATATTAGAGAGAGAGAATATAAAGCATGATAATAAGTTTGAATTATTAGTTTATAATTCACCTTTTGAAATTTTAAATAGAAGAAATGAAATTACTATCAATATTATTTACCCTTAACATTATGACAATGATTACTGATAAAACCCAAGATATCAATACTATTTATTTAGGTGGTGGCTGTTTTTGGTGTGTTGAAGCTGTATTTGAAGATGTCAAAGGAGTTATAGAAGTAGTTAATGGTTATTCTGGTGGAGAAATCAAAAATCCGTCATATCGTGAAGTGAGTAGTGGTAAAACTAAACATGCTGAAGTTTGTAAAATAACGTATGATTCAAAAAAAATTAGTTTAGAGCAGTTATTAGAGATTTTCTTCTTAACACATGATCCTACAACATTAAATAGGCAGGGAAATGATAAAGGGGAGCATTATAGATCGATTATTCTTTTCAATAATCAGCTAGAAGCAGATATTATAAAAAAATATATTACGTATTTAGACAATGATATTTTTGAAAATACAATTGTGACAAAGACTGAGCTGTTTAGAGACTTTTATAAGGCTGAAGACTATCATCAGGGATATTATAAACTAAATAAGGATCAACAATATTGTAAGATGATAATATCTCCTAAGATATCAAAGGCAAGAGAAAATTTAAATCAATATTATAAAAAATGAGTTAAAGAAAAAAATTAAAAAAGGTGGTAAGATATTATCAGAAATGAGGAAAAGAGCATCAAATATAGTATTTACTGATAATAATTTAATTGTAACATTAAGAAATAGAAGCCAACTAGATAAATGGTTGAAAATATATCCTGATGGGGAATATATTATTAAATAAATTCTGTATGTATAATAAGTAAAAAAATAGATTTACTAAAGTGTTAAATAATATATTTGCAACATGAAAAAATTACTAAAAATTATTTTAATTATATTCCCTTTATTTGGGTTTTGTCAGACATGGAATCAGTTATCTAATTTTTCAGGTGATGGACGACATCATCCAATTACTTTTGGAAATGATGAATATGGGTTTGTTATTTCAGGAAGTTTTTTAGATGATGTATATAAGTATGATAAAGCTAATGACTTGTGGGTGCAGTTACAAGATATTCCTTTTTCTGGAAGGGGTTATAGCTATGGTGTTGCTGTAGGGAATAAAGCATATATAGGTTTTGGATCTACTTCTAATGGTCAATACCCAGTAGATTGGTGGGAATATGATATGGCTAATGATGTCTGGAATCAAAAATCAAATTTCCCTGGAGATGGTAGACAGCACCCAGCTATGATTGTTGTAAATAATAAAATATACATGGGTTGTGGTGGTAATGGGAATGGGAATTTAGGTGATTGGTGGGAGTATGATGTCTTAACAGATATTTGGATACAAAAGAGTGATCTTATAGCTAATGAGAGACATCATCCATTCTACTTTGGTATTGGCGATTATGCTTATGTTGGTTTCGGTCATGGGAGTAATCCAGGTCCTGGGAGTAATTCCACTGGTTCATATATTTACAATGATTTCTATAAATATGACCCAACAAATGATAGCTGGACGCAAATGGCAAATTTTCCTTCAGAAGCAAGAGTTGCAGGCACTCAATTTTCATATAATGGAAAGGGATATATTCTAAGTGGAGATGGGGATGATCATGGACCATTATCTAGTGGTGAGTTTTGGGAATATAATCCATTAAATGATTCATGGAATCAGCTTCAATCACATCCTGGAGGGGCTATATGGGCTCCAGGAAATTTTGTTATAGGATGTAATATTTACTTCTTACTTGGGCAAGATTGGAATACTAATATTGGTATATATCCTACATCTGTATATAGCTATAAATTAAGTGAAGATTGTGGTTGCACTGATAATGCTGCTTTTAATTTTTCTTCTCTAGCAATAACTGATGATGGGAGTTGTTGTTATGTGTCTGGATGCACAGACCCTTTAGCATTAAACTATGATAACTTGTCTTGTTATGATGATGGATCTTGTATTGATCCTGTACTTGGTTGCACTAATGCATCTGCATCTAATTTTGATCCTAATGCTAACACTACAGTTGCTTTTGGCGGAGCTTTAGATAATTCTTTTGCAAGTGGTGGTTATTTTAATGGTGACCAACATTTAAATTTTAGTGCATCAAAAGAATGTATTATAAAATCAGCTATGATATATTCAGAAGCTAATAATACGATCACGTTTGAGTTAAGAAATAGTGGAGGGGTAGTGATTGATGATACTACTTTAACTATATCCTCAGGACAACAAACAATTGATTTAAACCTTAATGTTCCTATTGCTAATGATATGCAATTAGGTATTTCACAAGGTGCATTACAGACATCTGGATTGTATAGAAACAATTCAAATGCAAACTATCCTTATGATATAGCCTCTGCTATAAACATTACAAGTTCTAGTGCGAATACTGACCCATTGAGTTATTATTACTTCTTTTACGATATTGAAGTTGAGGTCTTATGTGATGATATCTTATCAGGAATTAACACACCTAATAGTAATAAAAAGTTAATTAAATATGTAGATGTATTAGGAAGAACTAATAATCCATCAAATACCTTGTTATTTTATATTTATGATGATGGAACAGTAGAGAAAAGAATAGTGATTGAATAAATATAAACCCACTCAATTGAGCGGGTTTCTTTTTAGTGGGCCTTTCGGTTATCGAATTTAGATTATTTGATATATTTGTTATATAGTTTTGATGTATAAAATAGCGAGGGACCTATTCGGGTACCTTTTGAGTTTTCATATATAGTAGGATATAGTATTGCTACCCCGACTTTTTCTTTTTATACCTCCCAAGTAGCACCACTATTAAATAAATCATCAGAAGATTTAAATTTAGTAGTTTTAATGTTGTGTTCTAACTGGGAGATAAGTCCCTCATCAAAGGTCATAGTTTTAACTTTTCGTATTACCCCCATTGCTACAGGAAAATTAGGGGCACGCATAGTAGCTAACATCATGTGCAAAGTAATATTTTCTTCTTGCGCATTATGTACTAAAATATCATCTTCTGTAATTCCATCTTCTCCTATAGTAACTACTGCTAGTTTTAGTCCATTCAATACTATTCCTTTATTCATTTCTCTCCCAAAGATCATGGCTTTACCATCTTCTAGCCAAAGTTGCATGTCGTGCTTTACATCTTTCCCAGTAATATCCCCATGGGTTTTGTCATTAAAAATAACACAGTTTTGCAAAACCTCAATTAAGGATGTTCCTCTATGTGTTTCTGCATCTAAGAATATTTTCTGCATTGCTTTTGGGTTGGTGTCTGGCACTCTTGCTATAAAAGTTGACCCTGCACCTAAGGCAAGTTTTGCTGGTATAAACGGATTGTCAGTTGTTCCGTGTGGGTTTGATTTTGTTTTAATTCCTGTTGCAGAAGTTGGTGAAAATTGACCTTTTGTTAGCCCATAAATTTCGTTATTAAACAAAATAATATTAATATCAATATTTCTTCTTAAAGCATGAATAAAATGATTCCCACCAATTGCAAGAGCATCTCCATCACCCGTTATTTGCCATACTTTTAGTTTTGGATTTGCTAATTTTACGCCTGTTGCTATTGCTGGAGCTCTACCGTGTATTGTATGAAATCCATAAGTATTCATGTAATATGGGAATCGAGAAGAACAACCTATTCCTGCAATAAAAACATAATCTTCTTTATTTGTTTCTAGCTGAGGTAATGCTTTTTGCATTGCTCGTAATATGGCATAATCTCCACATCCTGGGCACCATTTAATTTCCTGATCAGATACAAAATCTTTATTACTTAATTTCTTTATTTCTAGCTCTGACATACTTAGGATATTAAAGTGTTAAAGTGCTCTTTCAAGTCAGTTGTTTTAAATGGTAATCCCTGTATATGATTGAATTGTTTAAATTGAAAGGTATCGTGTTTTGATTTTAATAAATCAACAAACTGCCCATTATTTAACTCACAAACTACTATATTTTTAAAGTTCTTAAATATCTCAGCCGTGTTTTTAGGTAAAGGATTAATATAATTGAAATGCGCTAACGATACTTTCTTCCCTTCTTCTCTTAATTCTTTTACTGCAGTATAAAGTGATCCGTATGTTCCTCCCCATCCTATCACTAATAAATCCCCACTTTCATCACCATAAATTTCTTGTTTGGAAATAAAATCAGCTACTCTTTCTACTTTCTCGGCTCTTAGGAAACACATTTTCTCATGGTTTTCTGGCTCGTAAGAAACATTACCTGTAATATCTTCTTTTTCTAATCCTCCAACTCTATGTTCAAGCCCTTTAGTCCCAGGCAATGCATGCTTTCTGGCTAGTTTTTGTGTATCTCTAGCATAAGATTGCCATTCTTCACCCTCTTTTGCAACAAATGGAGTAATGTCTGGCAAATCTTTTACAGATCGTATTTTCCAAGGTCCGGCCCCATTCCCTAGATATCCATCACTTAATAAAACTACAGGAGTATTATGTTCTAAAGCTAATCGTGACGCTTCAAATGCCCAATCAAAACAATTTGATGGAGTAGAGGCTGCAAGAACAATTACTGGGCTTTCCCCATTTCTACCATACATTGCTTGAAATAAATCAGATTGTTCAGTTTTAGTTGGTAATCCTGTTGAAGGACCTCCTCTTTGCACATCAATAACTACTAATGGTAATTCTGTAATCATGGCTAAACCTAAAGCCTCTCCCTTAAGCGCAAGTCCAGGCCCTGATGTAGTTGTAATTGCTAAATCCCCTGCAAAACTTGCTCCTATTGCAGAACAAATAGCGGCAATTTCATCTTCTGCCTGAAAAGTTTTAACACCTAAGTTTTTATGTTTTGCTAGTTCATGTAAAATATCTGAGGCTGGTGTTATAGGATAAGAACCTAAAAATAATTGTTTATTGGCTTTTTCTGCAGCTGCTATAAATCCCCATGCAGTTGCTTGATTTCCCATTATATTTCTATAAGTACCATTTTCAATTTTTGCTTTTGTCACCGTATAAGATGAGGGTAAAGCCTCTATTGTATTTGCAAAATTATAACCTGCATGCAGTACTTTGATGTTGGATTCAACTACTAAAGGTTTGCTTTCAAATTTATCTTGCAGGAATTTTTTAGTTCTCTCCATGGGTCTATTAAACATCCAATATACCATGCCTAAAGCAAACATATTTTTTGCTCTTCTTATACTTTTCCCATCAAGCCCAGAATCTTTTAGCGTTTCTTGAGTTAAGTTAGCAATAGGAGCTTCAACAATATTAAATCCTGAGAACGACCCATCTTCTAACGGGTTGTTTTCATATCCTGCTTTATCTAAATCTTTTTTTGCAAATGAGTCACTATTTATAATGATAGTTCCTCCTTTTTTAATCCAGTTTTTATTAGCCTTTAAGGCTGCAGGATTCATTGCAACCAAGACGTCCGCTATATCACCAGGAGTATTTATTTCAGTATTTCCGATATGAACTTGGAAACCTGAAACTCCAGCAACTGTTCCTAAAGGAGCTCTAATTTCAGCAGGAAAATCAGGAAAAGTAGCTAAATCATTCCCTAAAAGTGCAGAAGTTTCAGTAAACTGACTTCCTGTAAGCTGCATCCCATCACCAGAATCACCAGCAAATTTGATTACAACCTTTTCTAGATCAATAACTTTAGTGTCTTTATTCATAGTATTAATAATGTAAATGTCACTTACAAAAGTACAGATGATAATCAACTTTAATAGTATTTTCTATTTTTATTTCATCACTTTATTAACCTTCATAAATGATTGTTTAGAATTATTATAAATTTCAATATATAGTGTATTATGATCCTATATAATATTTATCTTTGCAATCTAACTTATTAATAAATTAAGAATATGGCAATTAAAATAACTGATGATTGTATCAATTGTGAGGCTTGTGAGCCTGAATGTCCTAATAATGCAATTTATGCACCTGAAGAATCATGGAGATTTTCTGATGGTACAACTATGTCTGATGATTCAGAAAAAGAAGCAGTATCAGATGAGTTTTTTTATATAGCTACTGATAAATGTACTGAATGTAGAGGATTTAATGAGGAGCCAGCTTGTGCTGCTGTTTGTCCAGTTGACTGTTGTGTTGATGATGAAGATAATGTTGAAACTGAGGAAGAACTTATTGCTAAGAAAGAAAGATTACATGCTTAATTAAAAGTCAGTAATAATAAAAAAGGGGAGCATTTGCACCCCTTTTTTTATTCTGCAAAAAAGTATCTAAAATCAATACTGATAAAATTACCTAACATCTCTAAGTAGAAATTACTAGCATCATTAAAGTTTGTTAATTCATTTTCAGGAACTACATAAGCGATATTTTCAAATGGCCTATGCAAACTTGCTCCAAAATAGTAATTGCCTTTATCAATTGTTCGATATTCTAACCCTACATTTGCTAATAAGGCCATATAATCTCCATGCTTTCTATACGTATTTTGATAAAAACCTTCAATTTTATTTCCTTCTGAATAAATATCAGAAGCAAGAGTATTGTAAGAAATTCCGAAAGCAGCATTTACAAACCAATTTTCTTTAATTTGTACATAAGCCAATAATTGCAAAGGCAATTCGTAAGTTCTCATTCCAAATTCAGTGTAGTCATCAATAGAAATACTGTCACTTTTTAAGATGCCTAATTTAAAATTTCTTTGGATGTAATTAAGTCCAGATTCAACTGAAAAAGTGTGGTTGATTTTATGTCTGATAACCATACCCATTGAATATGAGTATTTAGGTTTTAAGTCAAAAAAGTAACCTTCAGAATTGCCTTCAATATTTGAAGCGTCAAAAAAAGAAATAGGAATAATTGGCTTGTATTGCAAGCCAAAAGTTGTTTCTGATTTTTGTGCTTTAAGACTTGAAAAGCAAATTGTAAGTAGTAAAATTAATAACCTATTGTTCATTTGCAACTACAACAATATCAGGGTTAATCTTTTGTTTCAATAATGATTCTATTCCTCCTTTTAAAGTGCTAGTTGCTGAAGGACAACCACTACATGCCCCCTTTAAATCAACTGAAACAATATTATCAACATAGGAATGTAATGTAATTGCTCCACCATCACTTTCTACTGCAGGTTTAATATATTCATCTAAAATTGCAATCACTTCTTTTTCATTATCAGAATACTCTTTAATAATTACTGTTTTTTCAGTAATATCATCTTCTTTATTTGAAGTTCCTGTTTCTTCTGAAATATGTTCAGTATAATTCTTTATGCCCTCAGAATTCAAATGGTCAGCAATAAATATCCTTAATTGCATAGCAATATCTTCCCATTCAATAGTATCTTTCTTAGCAATTGAAATAAAATTAGAACTTATATAAAGACTTTTGATAAAAGGAAATTTCATTAATTCTTCTGCAATAGTAATTCCTTGTGTTTCTTGGATGCTATTAATTTCAATACTTTTATCTGCCAACATCCTGTTTGAAACAAATTTCATCACTTCAGGATTTGGAGTGCTCTCAGCATAGATGCTATAATTCATAATTGTTTATTTTTGGCAAAAATACAAACTTAAAAATCTATGGCATTAATAAAAGAGATAAAAGGTAAGCAACCAGTTTTTGGAGAAAATATTTATTTAGCAGATAACGCAACAATAGTTGGGGAAGTAGAGATGGGACATGATTGTAGTGTTTGGTTTTCAGCAGTTGTTAGAGGTGATGTTAATTCCATCAAAATTGGGAATAAAGTAAATATACAAGATGGGGCAGTTGTGCATTGTACTTATCAAAAAGCAGCAACTATTCTTGGAAATAACGTTTCTGTAGGGCATAATGCTTTGGTACATGGTTGTACTATAAAGGATAATGTGCTTATTGGGATGGGCTCCATTGTCATGGATGATGTGGTAGTAGAGAGCAACTCAATAATTGCTGCTGGAGCTGTAGTTTTAGAAGGAACACACATTGAATCTGGAACAATTTATGCTGGAGTTCCAGCTAAAAAGGTAAAAGAATTAAATGAGGAACAAACTGCTAGATTAATTGAAGGAATTTCAGATAATTATTTGCTGTATTCTTCTTGGTTTAAAGATTAAACAAAAAGGTTTATTTCTTCTAATTTGATGTTTTCTTGAAAGAAAAATTGAGCGCATTTTTCAAATGATTTTGTGTAATTAGAAACATAAAAATGATGCTCAGTTTTTGTTGAGTAATTTAGTAAATTCTCTTTCTTCAGCTCATTTGCAATATGAATTGCTACTATATTAGCCGAGTCAATTACAAATACTCGGCCATTATAATACTCATCAATTTCTTTATGAATTAAAGGATAATGTGTGCATGCTAAAATTAAATGATCAATATTTTTTAACACAGGATTTGCTAAATAATTAGCAATAACTGTATTGCTAATTTTCTCATTTATAAAGCCTTCTTCTATCATTGGAGCTAATAGTGGAGTTGCTAAAGAAATAACATTTGATGTCGAGCATTTTGATTTTATTTTACTTTCATAAATGCCAGACCCAATTGTAGCTTTAGTCCCAATAACACCAATATTGTAATCAGAACAAATTTTGATTACTTCCTTAACCACTGGGTCTATTACATTATATATAGGTGTACTTGCTGAAACCCTATAAACACTTTCGTCAGCAACTGAAGATGCAGAATTGCAAGCAATAACTATAGTTTTGCATTTTTTTTCAATTAAGAATTTTATTATTTTTCTACTAAAACTCTGTATTGCTTCTTTTGATTTTTCTCCATAAGGCAAATGTTTAGTATCTCCAAAATAGATGATATTCTCATTAGGTAAAGCATTTGTAATTGCGTGTGCAACTGTAAGGCCACCAATACCTGAGTCAAATATTCCAATAGGAGAATTTTTCATGATATAAAAGTATAAAAAAAGCACCACTTAGGGTGCTTTTTTTATATATGTGTTTTAGTTTAAAGTCCTAACTTCTTTTTTACTAAAGCAATTACATTTTCACTTTCTTTAGCATAAAGGATATTTCCACTACTTTTATCAAAAATGTAAGTAAAGTTTCCTTCAGTCGCAACATCTTCTATAGCTTTTCTAGCTTTAGCTAAAATAGGCTCTAATAATTCTTGTTCTTTAGTTTGTAAAGATTGCTGAGCATTTTGTTGGAATGATTGAATCCTTTGCTCTAATCCTGTGATTTCAGCAACTTTATCTTGTTTTACTAAATCAGAAAAAGTTGATTCATTAGCTTGATACTCTTGTACGCTTTGTTGGTACTCTGCAGTCATTGAGCCTAATTGTGCTTCTAAGCTTTTTGCAAAATTCGCAACTTCTGTTTCAGCAGTTTTTCTCTCAGGCATTAACATTAATAATTCTTGTGAATCAATATAGCCAAACTTGTTTTGTGCAATTGAACTTAAAGTTAAAAAACTTAAAAGTGCTAGAAATGTAATTTTTTTCATTGTGTGTTATTTGTTGTTTAGTTATTATTTTTAATTGTTATTAGTACCCCATTAGTTCAAGTAATTTGTCTGATTTATCTAGGTTGTCATTTTTATAAAGCATGATTAAATCGCTAGAACTATCAAAAATTACTTGGTACTTATTGTTAGCTGCTAATTGCTGAATTGCATCATGAATTTTATCTTGTATTGGTCTTATCAATTCTTGTCTTTTAGCATACAAGTCACCTTCAGGCCCAAAATATTTTTGCTGTAAATTTTTTGCTCCCGTTTCCTTGTTGATGATTGCCTCCTCTCTTTTATTTTTCATTTCATCAGTAAGTAAAACTTGTTCTTGTTGATAGGCTCTATACATTTGTTCTACATCAGCATATTTGTTCTCAATTTCTTTCTGCCAATCAGCTGATAATGCATCTAATTTATCTTGCGCCTGTCTGAACTCAGGTATTTTATTTAGTATATAATCTGTATCAACATAAGCAAATTTTTGTGCATTGGAATTTGTTATTGTTAAGAAACTTACTGCTAAAATTAAAAATATTTTTTTCATAATTTATTGTTTTAAAAGTTTACAAATCTAATTAAAATTGCTGACCAATAGAGAAGTGAAATTGCCCTCCATTTGCATCAGGGTTAGTAGGTATTTCATCAAGTCCCCATCCATAGTCAAGTCCCATCATTCCAATCATTGGAAGCATTATTCTTATCCCAAAGCCTGCTGATCTTTTCACTCCAAAAGGATTAAAGTTATCAAACTTATCCCATGCATTCCCTGCTTCTAAGAAACCTAATGCATAAACTGTTGATCCTGGATTTAAGCTAATTGCATACCTCAGTTCAGTTGTATATTTATTGTAAATAGTTGCTCCAGTTTGAGGTGATAAAGTATTATTTCCATAACCTCTTAATGAAATCAACTCTCTACCATCAAATTGATAGCCCATTCCACTCATACCATCTCCTCCAACATAAAATCTTTCAAATGGAGCTACTCCTAAATCATTATTATAAGCTCCTAATAGTCCCATCTCAATTTTAGTGTTTAACACCAATTTATCAGTAAAAGCTGAAAACCAAGATGATTTGAATTTCCATTTGTAATATTCAATCCAAGAATATTTCTCTTGGTCAGAAACTGAAGAATAATCATCAATTCCATCAAACATTGAATATGGAGGTGTAACTTTTAAACTTAATGAAAAGTTTGAACCTCTTCTAGGGAATATTATCTGATCTGTTGAGTTCCTACCAACTTTTATATTGTAGTTTACATTATTTGAAAAACCATTTCTGAATGAGAAAAAAGATTGGGAATTAATCAACTTGTATTGCTGAAAATTAATTCCATTATAAAGAGTGAAATAATCATCAGGATATTTTAATCTATTTCCTAATCCGATAGTTAAACCAGTAATCTCAATTGCTTCTCTTTGTTCATCTGATTGTCCGTTTGATGAAATTGATTTGTATAAAGAAACACTTAATGATGTTGGTTTTTTCCCGCCAAGCCAAGGTTCTGTAAATGAAAGGTTATAGTTTTGGTAGTAAATTCCATTTGATGATGCTGTTAACGAAAGTCTTTGACCATCTCCAGATGGTAATGGCGCCCATTTGTCTTTTTTAAAGATATTTCTTGTAGAGAAATTTGCAAATGTGAGTCCTAATGAACCAACAATTCTCCCTGCCCCCCAACCTCCTTGTAATTGTATTTGGTCAGATGATTTTTCTTCAACCACATAAGTAATGTCAACCTCATTTCTAACTTGATCAGGATCAATTTTTACATCAAATTTCTCAGGGTTAAAATATTGCATTTGAGAAAGTTCTCTTTGAGATCGCATAATATCAGAACGCTTAAACAAATCGCCAGGTCGAGTTCTTAACTCACGCATTATCACATGGTCATTTGTTTTAGTATTTCCTTTAATCATTACTTTGTTTACCCTAGCTTGCTTCCCTTCATAAACTCTAACTTCTAAGTCAATTTTTCTGTCAGAAGCTGCTACTTCAATTGGAGTTGCATTAAAGAATAAATAACCATCATCTAGATAAAGAGAGCTGATATCCGTTCCTTCTTGGCTTCCAAATAATCTAGAATCTAAAACAGTTTGGTCAAAAATATCGCCACTTTCAATCCCTAATTGTCTAATTAATTCTTCTGATGAGTAAACTGTATTTCCAACAAATGAAATGTTACCAAACTTATATGTTTCTCCTTCATTAATTGTCATTTCAATAGTCATAGTGTTATCACTATTCATATAAGCTGTATCACTAATGATTCTCGCATCACGATAACCAACTTCATTGTATTTAGAGATGATGTTTTTCTTGTCATCCTCATAATTTTTATCAATAAATTTTGAGATTTTGAAAATACGCCAGAAATTTTTTGATTTTGTTTCTTTCATGCTTTTCTTAAGCTTGTAATCGCTTACTGCATAAACTGTATCCTTTCTATTTAGTATAGTTTTTTTAGGATTCAGAATTTTAGTTCTTCCTTTTACAATAATCTCTTTTATCTTAACTTTTTCCCCTTTAGTTATGTTAAAAATTAAGTTCTCAGAATTAGCTGTTGCAGTATCTGTAACGGTTAAATAGCCAACTGTTATATTGTAAAATCCTTTATTGATAAAGTATTTCTTAATCTTGTTAATGCTATTATTAATAAGATTTTGAGTTAGTACTTTTCCTCTCATTAATTTCAAGTCTTCCTTCAAAGTTGTAACATCCGATTTACTAACTTTTTTTCCTTTAAATTTAAATTTTGAAAGCCTGCTGTGTTCTTTTAAATCAATGTTTAGAAAAACAACTTCTCCATCAATTTTCTCAATAGTAATATTTACATCAGCAAATAATCCTTGCTTCCATAGTTTTGTAATTGCTGATGTAATATTATCACCAGGTATTTTAATTTTCCCCCCTACTTCTAGTCCTGAAATAGAGATTAAAGTATTGTTATTAAGATGATCAGCACCATTTACCATAATCCCTCCTATTTCATAAGTTTTTGGAGCTGAATAATCCAATTCATCAGTAGTTTGAGCATTGATAGCAATGCTCATTAAACTGAATATTAAAAGTGCAATTTTTTTCAAAATGTTAATTCTGTATTTGTTCTGTTGTTTTTCCAAATCTTCTTTCTCTGCTTTGATAAT